>NZ_JBXWRT010000008.1:0-166972 GCF_059613045.1 Ruegeria sp. BHSC037 | reverse complement strand
CGGCTTCGGCTTCGGCTTCGGCTTCGGCTTCGGCTTCGGCTTCGGCTTCGGCTTCGGCTTCGGCTTCGGCTTCGGCTTCGGCTTCGGCTTCGGCTTCGGCTTCGGCTTCGGCTTCGGAAGGGGCCTGCTCAACCCGATCCTCTGGGTCAAGGGCTTCGGCATCGACGTTTTTGTCGACCGCTTCGGTCACCGCGTCGGCCTTGGGGTCGTCCACCGGTTTCTGGTCCGTGTCTTTCTTGGCAGCCACCGTCACTTCCCCCTGTCGATTCCCATAAATCCTGACGCGCAGACGCGTCCAAGTTAATCCGCGCCCATCGCACCCTCAAGCCGGATCGCATATTTCACGAGTTTTTTCACGGCTTTCCGCATTTTCTTGGGCGTCGGGCGTTTGGCAATCCGCAAACGGGCAATGGCCAAGTTTTCAAGGGGCTCAGCTGTCGGTCCGCTCATCGCAGCGACCAAAAGCGGCGCCGGTCCAGGCCAAAGGTCGGCAAATTGTCGCGCGGTCCGCGGCGAGAACAAGGGCGCAATCACCGGGGCAGATCCAGACGCCGCGTCTTGGGCCTCGGGCGTCAGGGGCAGCAAATACTGGCGATAGACCGCCTGTTCCCGCACGGTCAGGCCCAGTTCGGTCAGCCGGGTCGCGATGTTGCCCCGGCTGTGTTCGCCGCGCAGATGCAGCAGTGGGCTGTCCGGGCGCTCTTTCAGCAGTTTGGCCACCAGTTCCTCGGCGGTTTCGCCGGCCATCCGGGCCCCCCACCCGACTTGGCGGGCCGTTTCGGTGGTGGCCGGCCCCACGCAATAGGCGGGCAGATCCCGGCGCACATTCTGCGCCGCGGCGGCCGCCACGCCATTGGCCGAGGTGAAGATCAGGCCCCGGATTCCGGTCGTGTCCACCGCCTGCTCCATCGGTCGGATATCCAGCAGCGGGGAATAAATCACCTGGACCCGCGACCGTATCCGTTCGGGAAGCTGCGCCACGAACCTTTCCGAGGCGGCGCGGGGGCGGGTCATCAACAGGTACACGGGCGAGCGTTCGGGCCTTGAGGATTGTTTGCTGCAGCTTGGGGTGATACCCCGCGACGAGATCATGATGCAATGGTTCAGGCCGATGGTGCAAACACTTACCGTTCTGGGATTGGAAAGCAGCTGCGATGACACGGCGGCGGCCGTGGTGCGGCATACCGAGGGCGAACCGGCGCAGGTTCTTTCTTCGGTCGTGCATGGCCAGACGGACCTGCACAGCGCCTTCGGCGGCGTGGTGCCCGAGATTGCGGCGCGCGCGCATGCCGAAAAGCTGGATGTCTGCGTGCAGCAGGCGTTGGAGCAGGCGGGCCTGACTTTGCAGGATATGGACGCCGTGGCTGTGACCGCCGGGCCAGGACTGATCGGCGGGGTCATGTCGGGTGTGATGTGCGCCAAGGGGATCAGCGCGGCCACCGGCCTGCCGCTGATCGGCGTCAACCACCTGGCCGGCCACGCGTTGACCCCACGCCTGACGGACGGGATCGCCTTTCCCTACCTGATGCTGCTGGTGTCCGGCGGGCACTGCCAATACCTGATCGCCCACGGCCCCGAGCAGTTCACGCGGCTGGGCGGCACCATCGACGACGCCCCCGGCGAGGCATTCGACAAGACTGCGCGCCTGCTTGGCCTGCCCCAGCCCGGCGGCCCCTCGGTCGAGGCCGAGGGGCGCAATGGCGACCCCAAACGCTTTCGCTTCCCGCGACCGCTGCTGGACCGGCCCGGATGCGATCTGTCCTTTTCCGGGCTCAAGACCGCCTTGATGCGGATGCGCGATCAGATCGTGGCCGAAAAGGGCGGGCTGACGCGTCAGGACCGCGCCGATCTGTGCGCCGGGTTCCAGCAGGCGGTCGTGGATACGCTGGCCGAAAAGACCCGCCGCGCCGTCGCCCTGTATCTTGAAACCAACCCTGCCGAGCCGGTGATCGCCGTGGCCGGGGGCGTTGCCGCCAACACCGCTATTCGGACTGCGTTAGAGTCTGTTTCGGCGGATGCCGGCGCGCGGTTTACCGCCCCGCCGCTACACCTTTGCACCGACAATGCGGCAATGATCGCCTATGCAGGGTTGGAACGGTTCCGGCTGGGCGCGCGCGACGGGCTGGACCTGACCGCCCGACCCCGCTGGCCGCTGGATCAAACCAGCCCGGCCATGCTGGGCGGTGGGCGCAAGGGGGCCAAGGCATGAGTGTCTCGGTCCTTGGGTCGGGCGCCTTCGGCACCGCGCTGGCGATCTCGCTGGCGGGCAAGGGTCCGGTCACCTTGTGGGCCCGGTCGGGCGAACAGGCGCGGACGATGCAGGCGACCCGCCGCAATGACACCCGCCTGCCGGGGATCGCCCTGCCCGACGCCATCACCGTGATCGCCGAAATCACCCTGGCCTGTCAGGGCGACGTGTTGCTGCTGGCGGTGCCCATGCAAAAGCTGCGCGATGTCCTGTCGGACCATGCGGCAGACTTGCAGGGTCGCAACCTTGTGGCCTGTTGCAAGGGCATCGAGCTATCCACCGGCCTCGGTCCGATCGCCATGATCGAACAGGTGCTGCCCAGCGCCCGCACTGCCTTGCTGACCGGGCCCAGCTTTGCCGATGACATCGCCCGCGGGTTGCCCACGGCGCTGACCCTGGCCTGTGCCGACGCAGACCTGGGCACCCGGTTGCAACAGGCGCTGACCACTACCAACCTGCGGCTCTACCGGACCACCGACGTGACCGGGGCCGAGCTGGGCGGGGCCTTGAAGAACGTGATGGCCATCGCCTGCGGGGCCTGCATCGGCGCGGGTCTGGGGGACAGCGCCCGCGCGGCCCTGATGACTCGCGGCTTTGCCGAGATGCAGCGCTTTGCCACGATGCGCGGCGCCCGGCCCGAGACCCTGATGGGCCTGTCGGGTTTGGGCGATCTGGTTCTGACCTGCTCGTCCGAACTGTCGCGCAACTTCAGGTTCGGGCTGTCGCTGGGCCGCAACGAGTCCTTTGACGCCGCGACAACCGTCGAAGGCGTGGCCACGGCAAATGCCATGGCCGCCATCGCCGCGACCGAGGGGCTGGACATGCCCATCTGCCAGACGGTGGCGCAGCTCAGCCGCGGCGCCTACAGTGTCGCCGAGGCCTTGCAATCCCTGCTCAATCGCCCACTCAAGGAGGAATGACATGCTTATCGCCCTGATCGCCCGCGACAAGGACGGCGCCCTGCAGACCCGGCTGGACAACCGCGCCGCGCACCTGGCCTATATCGAAGAAACAGGCGTAGTCGCACAGGCCGGGCCGCTGCTGGACGGCGATGCCATGATCGGGTCGCTGGTCATCCTGGATGTCGAGGATCTGTCCGCCGCACAGGCCTGGGCCGACAACGACCCCTATGCCAAGGCCGGTCTGTTCAAGTCGGTCGAACTGATCCCGTGGAAGAAGGTCATCGGCTGATGGCGTATTGGCTGTTCAAATCCGAACCCTCGACCTGGAGCTGGGACCAGCAGGTCGCCAAGGGCGACGCGGGCGAGGAATGGGACGGGGTGCGCAATTACCAGGCCCGTAATTTCATGCGGAAGATGAAGCTGGGCGACCGGGGGTTTTTCTATCATTCGCAGAAGGACAAGGCGATCGTCGGCATCGTCGAGGTCTGCGCCGAGGCCCACCCCGACAGCACCACCGACGACGACCGGTGGGAATGCGTGGACATCAAGGCGGTGCGCCCCTTTTCCAAACCGGTCACGCTGGACCAGATCAAGGCCGATCCGCGGCTGACCGACATGGTGCTGGTCAAGAACTCGCGCCTGTCGGTGCAGCCCGTCTCCGAGGCCGAATGGGCGGTGATCTGCGAACTGGGCCAGACCGCGGCGGATTGAGAAAAAGGGAAGGCCCTGACGATGCAGAACCTTCCCTACCCCGCGTGCTCCCTACTCACCACACGCAAAGAAATCTCTGGTTCTGACCGTCCTGGTCACGGGTTGAATGTAGCTTAGGGCGCGTCTGTTTTTCAAACGTTGAATCAATAGATTGTGATTCAAATGCAAAACGCCCGCCGGTCCGACCGGGCGGGCGTTTCCAAATGTCGCGGCGAACTCAGCCGTAGACGGACTCTTTGCCGAAATGCTTGGTCAGCATGTAATAGACCACCGCGCGGTATTTGTTGCGCTCGGACTTGCCGTAGGTTTCGATGACCTTGTTGATCGCTTCCATCAGCTCGGGGCCATCCGACAGGCCCAGCTTCTTGATCAGAAAGTTGTTCTTGACCGTCTCCAGCTCACCTTCCTGGCTGGCGGCCACGGTTGCGGCATCCGCGTCATAGATCGACGGCCCGCAACCGATCGTCACTTTGGTCAGCAGGTCCATGTCGGGGTCCATCCCGCATTTGTTTTTCAGATCATCCGCATATTTTGCGATCAACTCGTCACGTTTTCCCATTGTCCTCTCCTGTATGGGTTGGGGTACGGCCTTTTTGGCGCTGGCTGAACGGTAGCGGCTGGCAGGAAAAGCACAAAGGGAAAAATCGGGCATGTTCCCCGTAGACCACGCCCGTGCAGCCCGCGCCTTGATCTGTTCGGGTTCTTTATTTAACATAAAAGTTAATTAATGATCCAAGGAGACTCGTCATGCCCGTCGCCCTTCCCAACGAAAGCGCCGCGTACCGAACCGCCCGAAATGCCCTGCTGGCCGCCGAAGTCGATCTGCGTGCGCGGGTCGAGGAAGTGGCCGCGCTGCGCCGGACCTTGCCCAAAGGCGGCCAAATCCCACAGGATTACGTCTTTCGGAACCTCAGCGGCAATATTGCCCCGATTTCAAGCCTTTTCGGTGATCATGACACTCTGGTCGTGTATTCGCTGATGTTCGGCCCCAAGGCGCAGGACCCCTGCCCCATGTGCTCGGCCTTTCTGGACGGTCTGACCGGGCAGGTCGCGCATCTGACCCGAAAAGCCGCCTTTGCGGTCGTGGCGCAGAATACGCCGGATGCCCTGGCCGCGCTGCGCCGGCGCATGGGCTGGCAGGATCTGCCGCTTTTTTCCGCGTTGGATACGACGTACCAGCAAGACTATCTGGCTGAGACCGAGGACGGAAACCAGTTGCCGATCCTGAACGTGTTTCAACGCGATGCGGATGGCATCCACCATTTCTGGAGCTCCGAGCTGTTTTTTGAACCCAGCGACTGGCATCCGCGCCATGTCGATGCGGCCTGGCCCCTGTGGAACATTCTGGACCTGACACCGCAGGGCCGCGGAGATTTCGTGCCGTCGCTCCGCTGACCGCAACAAAAAAAGGCGGCCCAGATGGCCGCCTTTTCCTCGAATTTCTGACAGATCAATACCGGTAATGCTCGGGCTTGAACGGGCCTTCGGGCGTGACACCGATGTAATCCGCCTGCTCCTTGTTCAGCTTGGTCAGCTTGACGCCTATCCGGTCCAAATGCAGGCGCGCGACCTTCTCGTCCAGATGCTTGGGCAGGATATAGACCTTGTTCTCGTACTGGTCGCCGCGGGTCCACAGTTCGATCTGGGCCAGAACCTGGTTGGTGAACGAGGCCGACATCACGAAGGACGGATGCCCGGTGGCATTGCCCAGGTTCAGCAGACGGCCTTCGGACAGCAGGATGATACGGTTGCCCGAGGGCATCTCGATCATGTCCACCTGGTCCTTGATGTTGGTCCATTTGTGGTTGCGCAGGCTGGCCACCTGAATTTCGTTGTCGAAATGGCCGATATTGCCGACGATGGCCATGTCCTTCATCTCGCGCATGTGCTCGATGCGGATCACGTCCTTGTTGCCGGTGGTGGTGATGAAGATGTCGGCGGTCGAAACCACGTCTTCCAGCAGAACCACCTCATACCCATCCATCGCGGCCTGCAGGGCACAGATCGGGTCGACCTCGGTCACCTTCACGCGGGCGCCGGCGCCACGCAGCGAGGCAGCCGAGCCCTTGCCCACGTCGCCATAACCGCAGACCACGGCGACCTTTCCGGCCATCATCGTGTCGGTGGCGCGACGGATGCCGTCGACCAGCGATTCCTTGCAGCCGTACTTGTTGTCGAATTTCGACTTGGTGACGCTGTCGTTCACGTTGATCGCCGGGAACGGCAGATGGCCGTCCTTGACCAACTGATACAGGCGGTTGACGCCGGTGGTGGTTTCCTCGGACACGCCCTTGATCTGATCGCGCACCTTGGTGAACCAGCCCGGGCTTGCCGCCATCCGCTTCTTGATCTGCGCCTTGATGACCTCTTCCTCTTCCGAGGACGGGACGGGGATGATGTCCTCACCCGCTTCGGCGCGCGCGCCCAGCAGGATGTACAGCGTGGCGTCGCCGCCATCATCCAGGATCATGTTGGGGCCGTCTTCGAACTGAAACGACTTGTCGAGATAGTCCCAATGCTCTTCCAGCGTCTGGCCCTTGATGGCAAAGACCGGAATGCCCGCCTTAGCGATGGCTGCCGCCGCGTGGTCCTGAGTCGAGAAGATGTTGCACGACGCCCAGCGCACGTCCGCGCCCAGCGCGACCAGCGTTTCGATCAGAACGGCGGTCTGGATCGTCATGTGCAACGACCCGACGATGCGCGCCCCTTTCAGCGGCTTGCTGTCGCCGTATTCCGCGCGCAGAGCCATCAGGCCCGGCATTTCGGTTTCCGCGATATCCAGTTCCTTGCGGCCGAACCCGGCCAGTGAAATGTCTTTGACGATGTAGTCGCCGGCCATCAGATGCTCCATTCCGATCAACAACGGTTTGGGCAGGCCCTAACACCGTTGAGGAAAAGTCGCAATGTGGATGGCGATTGGGGCGCGGGCGTTAATTCAACTGGGCGCCCCTTCGGCAGCGGCCCTAGGCGTCATTTCGAAGAAATCGGTGCCAGCGGCGACAATGCAACTGATGCCGTTGGCGTGGGTCATCAACACGGTATAGGTGCCGGTGGCGCGTGAGGCCCATACCTCCATGACCGTCTGACCGCTCCGCGTGTTCTGCAATCCGCCAAAGGCCAGCTCTTCGGAATAGATCTGCTGCAGCTTGGCGATGACATCACCGCGCAGGGCGCAGTTCTGGGCCGATGCGGGCGGCGCGGCCGCAGCCATGCCAAAGACAAGGGCCATTCCCAACAAACGCTTGAACATGACAAGCTCCTTTCGGTTCGGGTTTCGATCCGAGAGGGGCACGCCGGGAGGAACGCGCGCCCCCCTCAGCCTTGATGTCGTGATCCCCACGTGCCGGTTCAAAGCACGATTGCTCAAGAAACTGTTGGCAGCCGGTGATCAGGATGGCTTAAGCATAGCACGAAACCGCGTTTCAGGCACATTCGCTGCAAAGGGGGCATGGCAGAATGGCAACACAACCCAGAGCGTGGCAGAGGATGCTGTCAGGTCGCCGGCTGGACCTGCTGGACCCGACCCCGGTGGATATCGAGATCGAGGATATCGCCCATGGGCTGGCATTCGTGGCCCGCTGGAACGGCCAGACGGCGGGTGATTTCGCCTATTCCGTGGCCGAGCATTCTCTGCTGGTCGAAGAGCTGTTCGGCCGGATCGCCCCCAAGGCGCCGGTGAAATGGCGGCTGGCGGCGCTTCTGCACGATGCGCCAGAATATGTGATCGGCGACATGATCTCGCCGGTGAAGGCCGCGGTCGGCCCGGGCTATGGCGCGCTGGACGACCGGTTGGCGGCGGCTATCCACATCCGCTTTGGCCTGCCCGCCGCGGTGCCGAAAACGGTGAAACGTCAGATCAAGAAAGCCGACCGGATCAGCGCCTGGATGGAGGCCACCCAGATCGCGGGGTTTTCCGAGGCCGAGGCAACCAAGTTCTTTGGCCGACCGGACGCGGCGGTGATGGAGGGGTTGCAAATCACTCTAAGGCCACCGGTTGAGGCTCGGCAGGCGTATACGGCGCGGCATGCGGAGCTGTTGGCGTTATTGTAGCACATGACTTAGGCCCGAGGTCTGCTTTAGAGCCCTCTGCAAAAGTGAAGAATTTACGCTGCGAGCGCTCGCGGCAAGACTACCCGCAGCATGACAGAAGGAAATGCGGACGTTCAGGCAGAACGCAGCGAGATTGCGATCCGCAATGACCGGGTCGCGGGCCTCAGGGCGAATAGCTCTTTGGAGTGTGACCGACCCTTTCCTGCCGTTCGGCCAATCGGTCCGATGCTGCACAGCAGTTTGTCGAAGCCAAAATTCGCGGGCTTGCGGAACGACGCTGCCCTTGGAGGCCTTCCGCGCGGACGAAGTGGTTACTCAAATCGCACTATTTTCATGAGGGGTGGGTATTGGGGCAAGGTGCCGGTCAGAACCTTGCCCCGCGGTTTCTGTCACTCTGCGATAGTGGCACCCGGAACTGCTTCGTAGGCATTGGATTGCGCAACCTCGTGCTGAATGGCAGTGCCGGGCAGGATCTCAAACAGCGGGTCGAAATCGACCATGGTCGAGGCGAGTTGCGCAAGAACGGTGGGATCACCTTCAATCTTGGCGGTGCCATCGGCGATCTGCTGCTCTAGTTCAATCGCGCCCATCATAGTCATTTCCAGATCCGAACGGTTTATGACCAATGTCAGGTCCGGGTTGTCCGCCTGATATCCCTCGATATTGGTCAGGGTCGCGTTCTCCATTTCGATGATGAACTTCTCGCCATTGTCCGGCGTTACCAGATTGATGGTGAACCGCATGCCTTCGGCTTTGCGGCTGTCCATCTTGATGCCGAGGAAGTTCAGGAACAATTCCGTGGACATCGCCCGGATCACATCAGAACTGGTTGAGCTCACCGTTGGAGCGTCGGAAATACCAGAACGCAGTTCGTAGGCACCCGACAAGTAACTATTTCGCAGTCCCGGGTTTTCCTGCTGGTAACCAAGCTGCTCATAACAGTCCGCAAGCAGATCACGTGCTGGCTGGTTGTCGTTCTCAGCGAGAAAGAGTTTGTTTAGGATTTCGACGGCCATCTTGTACTCACCAGCCGAGAAAAGCTCTTGTCCTTTGGCCATGATCTTGTCCGACCCGCCCATCATCTCGACGTAGAGGGGCGCCGATGCTTCGGGTGATGGCGGGATCAGGGTTGCTGGATTGGCATCCCAAAAACCAAGGTATCGCTGGATCACTCCTCGACTGTTGTGCTCGGGTGAACCGTGATAGCCCCGGCAGTGCCATTCATTTTGCAGGCTCTTGGGCATTTCATAGACGTTCTGGATCTGGTTGATCGTCACGCCTTGATTGGCGAAGTGCAGCACCTGGTTATTAAAATGCGCATACATGTCACGCTGCGCCCGCATCACCTCTTGAATACGGTCATTGCCCCAGCGCGGCCAGTGGTGCGACTGGAACATCACTTCTGCTTCCTCGCCAAAGAGATGCAGCGCCCGCGAGATGTATTTAGACCAGCGCAGAGGATCGCGCACCGGAGCTCCGCGCAGGGTGTAAATATTATGTAATGTGCCGGTAATGTTCTCGGCCATCCACAATGCCTTCATTCCCGGAATGTAAGTGTTCATGTTGGACGGCGCTTCAGTGCCTGGCGTGTTCTGAAACACCATACGCACGCCATCCACATCGAGATATTCGATGTCTTCTTCGATGATCCGGGTGGGGGCAATAAGGCCAACGGAACCAAGAGACACCCGGTGACCCAGCCCCTGCCCTGCAAAACCGTACGGGTTGATCGGAAGCTGTTGGCCATACTGGTAAGACAATCGCCGGTTCATAGCGTTGCCAGCATAGACATTCTCGGAAATCGTGAACTCCATGAAATCACGCGGTGCAATGATTTCCACTTTGCCTGAACGCACATCAGCTTCGTCGATTATGCCGCGTACACCACCCCAATGGTCACCATGGGAATGCGAATAGATCACTGCGGTTGCCGGCAGCCCATCACCGACGTGCTCTTGAAATAGCTTCCATGCTGCGCGCGCTGTTTCCGCACTGATCAATGGATCGATTACGATCCAACCTTTTTCGCCGCGCACAAAGGAAACGTCGGACAGATCGAAGCCCCGCACTTGGTAAATTCCGGGAATGACTTCATACAGTCCGTAGTTCTGGTTCAGCCGCGAGACCCTCTGCAAAGACGGATGAATGCTTGGCCAGTCCTTGTCTTCGTCGAAGAAGCGGAAACTTGCCATGTCCCAGGCGATGTTGCCTGCATCCGCCATGATCGTATCTTCGGGCATCGGCGCGATAAACCCGCGAGCTTGTTCATCAAAATCACGCGTATCTGAGAACGGCAGCGTTTCCCGCGCTTCGGCAAGAATTTTCAAAGTGTGTTCCGAAGGCGCCTTGCCCTTCGGGTGGAAATGCCCTTCGGCTGGCGTCGCACTCTGCGCATACGCCGCCCCCTCCTCTGAAATGAATGTTGGCGCCACTGCGAATGCCGCTCCGAGCGCCGGGGCCGACTTGATGAAATTACGACGTGTGGTCATTTCAATTCCCTCCTGAAAATGACATTACGGAGGGCCGAAAAGTCCGGCTATGGCAGACCCGCGAGTTTGCCGCTCCGTTTCCACTCAAAAGTTTACCGTTGGCAAAAGTCCGATCTACTCACGCGACCTATCATTTCGCGACAATCGCCTAGGTACACAGGATCCTTTTTCTGACTTCCCTGGGCCTTTGACCGGAATTCAGACGGAGAGACCCCCTGCCACGCGCGGAAAGCGCGTGTGAAATTTTCCGGTGCGTCATAGCACAACTCGGCAGCTATGTTTTTCACAGGCAGATCGGTTTCTAAAAGGAACGCCATCGCACGCCTGCTGCGTGCAATTTCAAGGAGATGTTTGTAGGTGTACCCAAGCTTTCTCAGCTTCCGTTGGACAGTTCTTGGACCCAGATCCGCGGCCCTTGCAAATCCATCGAGGTCGACGGTGCGATCCATCAATCGAAGGTCAATGAGTTTCAGGATATCATCAAGGAACGCGGTTTGCCGCCCGTCGGGTGGTGCTACCAAATCAAGTGACGTAATGGGTCGATCGAACGGAAGCGGCCCAGAGAGCCTCGTACTCAGGTCCGCTTTCCTGACCGCCACACCGTAATTTGGACGGCCGAAACGGATTTCATTTTGAACAAGGGCACTTAATTTTTCCGTTCTCGCCGGCTTTTCGTAGTCGACTTCCACCCAATCGGGTCGCCACCCCTCGCCCAGGAACCCGCGAAAGAAAACGAACATCGTTTCAAAGAGGTGGTCCGAGAAATGACGTGTGTTTTCATAGCCTGCCAGACCTGATTTGTAGCACCAGACAACGTGATGTTCGCGCAAGGACAAGTACATCTCTGTGCCGCTTTCGTGCGCCCACAGTGTCCTGCAAACACGCTGGAGGGCTTGGCCAAGCGTTGGAGCACAATAAGCATATCCGGCCCAATTTCCGTAATCGAGCGCAGTGGTTTTGCTGCCAAGGCTTACACCGAATTCCGCGTCACCGATCGTACGCGCAGCCGCCTCCATTACGCGGATCATCTTGGCCAAAGGGACCCGATGCTCTGGCGCATCGAGAACGCTTAGGGGAAGATCGTGGCGTTTCAGGATGCGGTTAAGCGCGCGATCTCCGGCAATGTCACGAACAAGTTCGGGAAAGGGGCCCCATCCCCGGATTCTTGTCATCGCTAAGGCTTTCAACGCAAACCCCCTCATTTCCCATACAAACGATATCACATTCTTTCCATGACGTTGAGCCTGGAGTGCCACTCGCCTTCAATGGCTTGAAGGCGCCGGAAGACCTGTACAGAATGACCGGTTTCAGCCCACAGCGACGACTGCTGCGCCTCGGATCAAGGTCGTTAAAGGGCTCGAAACCGCCTTGTGGCGCCGCGGCATCGGTCGCTAGCAGCCCGTCATCGAGACCAGTCGTGACGCTTGGTCTTACAATCAATGGTCAACGCGGTGTTGATGTGTGGGCCGGGAGGGACGGATGGAGGCTAAATTATGCCCAGAATCCAACTTCCCGCCGCAAAACCGAAACGCAAGACCCGGAACAAGGGCTGCCTGATCGGTCAGAAACGCCCGCTGCTCCCGACGCAGGTATGGGCCATTCGTGCCCAGCTCGAACTCGCGGGCAATCTTCGTGATCTTGCGCTCTTCAACCTCGCCATAGACAGCAAGTTGCGCGGCTGTGACCTCGTCGGACTCCAGATTAGCGATCTCGTCGTCGAAGACCGAATCCGTGAGCGCGTCACGATTGTTCGGAGCAAGACCAATCGGCCGATCCAGTTCGAAGTATCTGAGAATACGCGCGAAACGATCGCTGCCTAGCTCGACCAACCCGAGATTCTGGGATGCAGACATCTGTTTCCGAGCCACTTCCACGCGTCACCGCACATCTCGACCGGGCAGTACGCGAGGCTTGTTCGAGACTGGGTATCGGCCATCGGCCTGGAACCGGGCGGCTACGGCACACATTCTTTGCGCCGGACCAAGGCCTCGGAGATCTATCGAAAGACCGGCAATCTCTGGGCTGTCCAACTTTTGCTGGGTCACACCAAGGTCTACAGCACGGTACGATACCCGGACGTCGAGCTTGAAGATGCACTGAGAATCGCCGAAAGAATCGACATCTGAATCAAAACGGCGAGCGGCACGCGCCGTCCAAGACCTGTTCTTCGCTGATACAAAGGTCAGCGGCGCGAAAGAGCCCACAGCGGCTATTCATTCTGCAGTCAATGATGAGCGGCTGATCCAAATCAAGTCAGCCTTTCGAGCATGCGCTATAATAATTCTGCGTTATTGACTGACGGGAGGACGGCAATGAAGAAGATATTCATGAGCGTGAGCTTGAGTGCATTGTTCACCGGCGCGGCACTTGCCCAAGGATACTCTGGCGACCTTGCGATAAACCCCGAAGATGTCCGACTTGGTCAGCGCGGCTATTCTCCATTTGTCGATCAGTCTTTTCCAAACAGAGTGTTCTGGGGCGATACCCACCTGCACACCTCCTACTCGACCGACGCCGGGATGGTCGGCAATGTGCTCGGTCCTGACGAAGCTTTCCGTTTCGCGCGTGGCGAGAAGGTGCGGGCCTCCCTCGGTGAGTTCGCGCAGCTTGTGCGTCCGCTCGATTTTCTGGTTGTTGCCGACCACGCCGAGAACCTTGGCCTCGCGCCGATGATCGCGGAATCGAACCCGCAGCTTCTGGCCAATAGCTGGGGTCGCAAGATCCACGATCTTGTGCGCGGTGGCGACCCGCTCGGCGCATTCGTAATGTGGGGCGACGCGATGGGCGCGGTAACGGACCCGATTGACGACGACGATCTGACCCGTACATTTTGGAGGCGCATTGTCGATGCAGCTGAGCGGTACAATGAACCTGGCGTGTTCACATCTCTGCACGGCTTTGAATGGACTTCAATCAAGGACCTGAACAACCTGCATCGGATCGTCATGTTTCGAGATGGTGCAGACGAAGTCGCGGACCTCGTGCCATTTTCCAACTACGACAGTTCCGATCCGGAGGATCTTTGGGACTGGATGGAAGCGTATGAAGCCCGAACAGGCGGTCAGGTCATGGCGTTTGCCCACAACGGCAACCTGTCGAATGGCACGATGTTCGACGATGTCCGTCAGAACGGCGAACCGATAGATCAGGCCTACGCCGAACGCCGGATGCGGTGGGAACCGCTATACGAAGTCACGCAGATTAAAGGCGACGGGGAAACCCACCCGATGCTCTCACCGAATGACGAGTTCGCGGACTATTATCGCTGGGATCGCGGAAATTTCGGCAGTGCACTTAAGACACCGGACATGCTGCCACGCGAATACGCTCGCGAGGCACTGGCGCGCGGTCTGAAATACGAAGAAGACATAGGCACGAACCCCTACAAATTCGGGATGATCGGCGCGACCGACAGCCACACGTCACTGGCAACCGCCCGCGAGGACAACTTCTTTGGCAAGGCTTCCCTGGCAGAACCCGGCGGCGGCGATCACCGCTACGATGAGTTCATCATCCAGCCTGATTTTCTGGGTGAAGACGTCGCGATCCGCACATATGAAACCCTCGCGTCCGGTCTTGCCGCTGCATGGGCGCGGGAAAACACCCGTGAAGCGATCTGGGATGCCTTCAAGCGCAAGGAAGTCTACGCCACGACGGGCCCACGGATGACTGTCCGCGTGTTTGCGGGGTGGGACTTTGAGGCCGACGAAGTGCACCGTCCCGACTTCGCCGCCGAGGGTTATGCCCGGGGCGTGCCCATGGGCGCGGACCTCTTCGCCGGGCCAAAGGGAGCAGCCCCCACCTTCATGGTGCGTGCGCTGCGCGACCCGGACGGCGCGAACCTCGATCGTATTCAGATTGTCAAAGGATGGGTCAATGCGAACGGCGAACCCAAGACCAAGGTCTTCGATGCGGCATGGGCCGGGGATCGGGAGCCGGATGCGAATGGAAAGTTGCCCCCGGTCGGCAGCACCGTGAAGGGCGCAGATTATACCAACACGATTGGATTGGCAGGGCTTGGCGCGCACTGGGTGGACCCAGAGTTCGACCCGGCGCAGCGTGCATATTATTATGTCCGGGTGCTTGAAATCCCGACGCCGACCTGGCTGGCCTATGATGAGGCTTTTTACGGCAACCTCGACCTGCCAGAGGATGCCGTAATGATCCATCAGGAGCGCGCCTACACTTCGCCCATCTGGTACACGCCAGAAAACTAACTTGAAAGCCAGCAGCAATGTCGCGTTTGTCCCGCATTGCGGCCATTCCAGCTCGCTTTAAAATGTACTTGAACTTCGAACAGGCGTAGCGCGACCCGGTATTACCGCGGGCTGCGCTTCGCCAGAATCCGCTGCAAGGTCCGGCGGTGCATGTTCAGCCGTCGCGCGGTTTCCGAGACGTTTCGGTCGCACAGTTCATAGACCCGCTGGATATGCTCCCACCGTACGCGGTCGGCGCTCATGGGGTTTTCGGGGGGCGGGGGCAGTTCGTCGCCCTTGGCCAGAAGCGCGTTGGTGATGTCGGTGGCGTCGGCGGGTTTCGACAGATAGTCTGTGGCGCCGATTTTCACGGCCGCCACGGCAGTCGCGATCGCGCCATAGCCAGTCAGAACCACCACCCGGCTGTCGGGGCGCTTTTCCCGCAGCACCTCGACCACGTCCAAACCGTTGCCATCCTCAAGCCGCAGATCCACTACGGCAAAGGCAGGTGGGCGAGCGGTGGCGATGGCGCGGCCGGCGGCGACCGATCCGGCGGTTTCCACCTCGAACCCGCGCTTTTCCATCGCCTTGGCCAGACGCCTCAGAAACGGCTCGTCATCATCCACCAGAAGCAGGGATTTGTCGGGGCCGATTTCAAGCTGCGCACTGTCTGCCATGTGGGTTCTTTCTGCTATGTCCTGCCGATAGGCTTGGTGTTGAGTAATAGCAGCGCCACACCAAAGGTCAAACCACCCTCTATTTCCCTGCCTGGTCCAGGAAACAGGCGACCCGGTCGGCAATCTGCTCGGCCGTGTCGTCCCGCTTGAAGAACTCCAGGAATCCGTCCTGCGGCGTGACGAAATAGGTAAAGGTGGAATGATCGACCAGGTAATACTCGTCGCTCTTGTCCTGGGCCTTGTAATAAGTCTTGTAGGCTTGGCTCGCAGCTTTGACCTGTTCGGGCGTTCCGGTCAGCCCGATCATCTTTTCATGCAGGTTGTAGGCAAAATCGCCGACCGCCTCGGGGGTGTCGCGATCGGGGTCGATCGAGATGAAGATCGGCGTCACCGAATAACCGCGCTCGGTCAGGATATCGACGGCCTCGGCATTGCGGGTGGTGTCCAGCGGGCAGACATCGGGGCAGAAGGTATAGCCGAAATAGATCAGCGACGGCTCGGTGATCACATCCTTGTCGGTCACGGTTTCACCCTTGGAGTTGATCAGCTCGAACGGGCCGCCGATGGCCGCGGAACCGCCGGCGATCTGGCTGGTCCGGCATCGGGCGAACTTGTCCTCGGGCCCGCCACGCGTCATCAGCCACATGGCGCCCAGGCCAAGGGCCAGAACGACGGTTGCGAGAATGGCATAAAGACGGGTCATGGCGTATTTCCTGACGCAAGGGGCTGTTGATCGGATCGGCCGCGACACCTATCAAGTTGACCAGCCGCCGCAACAGGACATAATCGCGCGATGACGGATTCCAACACCAGCCTCTGGCGCGGACAGGAACGCAGCAGTTGGATCCGGCTGCGCACGCTGATCCTGCTGCGATGGGTGGCCATCATCGGCCAGCTGACCGCCATCACCGTGGCGCAGCAGGTCTATCACGTTCAGCTGGAACTGGGCCTGTGCTATCTGGCCATCGGCGTGTCGGTGATGGGCAACCTGACGGCTATGCTGCTGTTCCCGCAGAACAAGCGCCTGACCGAGTTCGAGAACTTCCTGATGGTGCTGTTCGACCTGCTGCAGCTAGCCATTCTGCTGTACCTCACCGGCGGGCTGAACAATCCCTTTTCACTTCTGCTGCTGGGGCCGGTGACCATCGCCGCCAACGTCATGAGCACCCGCTCGACCCTGATCATCGGCGGGGCGGCGATCATCGTGGCGACGCTGCTGGCCCGGTTCCACCTGCCGCTGCGCACCAATCTGGGGCTGGTGCTGGACATCCCCGAGATCCTGCTGTTCGGAAACTGGGCCGCCATCGTGATCGCGATCGTGTTCATCGGCGCCTACTCGCACCGCATCAGCGCCGAGGTCCAGTCGATGTCCGAGGCGCTGGCCGCTACCCAGATGGCACTTGCCCGCGAACAGAAACTGACCGACCTGGGCGGGGTCGTGGCCGCCGCCGCGCATGAGCTGGGCACGCCTCTGGCCACCATCAAGCTGACCAGCGCCGAGCTGATCGAGGAATTGGACGACCGCCCGGACCTGAAGGAAGACGCCGCCCTGATCCGCGAGCAGGCCGACCGCTGCCGCGACATCCTGCGCGACATGGGCCGGGCCGGAAAGGACGACCTGCACCTGCGGCAGGCGCCACTGTCCACCGTGATCCACGAAGCCGCCGAGCCGCATATCCACCGCGGCAAACAGGTGCATTTCGCCGAAGGGCCGGGGCCGGATGGCGACGTTCAGCAGCCCTCGATCCTGCGCAAACCCGAGATCATCCACGGGCTGCGCAACCTGATCCAGAACGCGGTCGATTTCGCCCGCGCGCAGGTCTGGGTCGAGGCCGAATGGACCCCCGACCGCATCACCGTCAGCATCATGGATGACGGACGCGGATATCCGGCCCAGATCATCGGGCGCATCGGCGATCCGTTCATGCGCCGCAAACGCGCCGAAACCGACCTGCGCACGCGGCCCGAATACGAGGGCATGGGCCTGGGTCTGTTCATCGCCAAGACGCTGCTCGAGCGCAGCGGCGCGGAACTCTCCTTCGCCAACGGATCCGATCCGTATCAGGACCTCACTGACGACCCCGAGCGCCGGGGCGCCATCGTTCTGGTGTCCTGGCCGCGGAAACTGATCGACGCCCAGAGCGGTGAGTCGCCGGTTCCCTCGGGTGCCAACAAGCCGTTCCGGGTCTGAGTTAAGACACCGTTAACCATTGGCGCCGATAGTTGGGTCTGGTTTGGGTTTTCGGGTGCACGGAATATGGCAGACTGGATCATTCTGGCCGCGATCAGCCTGGTCTCGTCAAGCCTGGCGCTGCAGTGGCTGTTGCCGCGGCGCCGGCCCCGCGATGACAGCTTGGGCCTGTCGGCGCCCGAATCCCTTTTGGATGCGGTGTTTCTGTTCGATGGCGATCGCCTGATCAGCCATTCCGACATCGCCCTGTCCGGATTCGAGTCGGTGAATGACTGGAACGATCTCAGTCGCCTGTTGCAGAGGGACTTTCCCGCCTTTCCCGAGTCTCCTGAACTGGTGCGCGAGCAGGGCAGCATGGTGGTGTCTGCCATCGACTGCACGGTCGAGCGAGAAGTTCTGTGCGAATGGATCGACGGGATTGTACGGGTGCGCCTGCGCGACCGGGCCGGTGCACCCGAGCCCATTCGCCGCGACCCCAGCGACCCGATCCGCCTGGCCATGGACAAGGCGCCCTATCCGGTATGGCTTCTGAACCGGTCGAACAGGGTCAGCAGGTGCAACGCTGCCTATGTAACGCTGGCCCGCAAGGTGCGGGGGCCCGATACCGACCTGACCGACCCCATGTTTCCCGATCTCGCGGGTGAAACCCGGCCCGGACGGAAGACCCGCGTTTCCATTCCGGTCAAGGGCAACGACAACAGGCTGTGGTTCGATCTGACGCAGATCGAACTGGACGAGGGCATGCTGCACTATGCCGTCGACGTAAACGCGATCGTCGAGGCCGAAACCGCCCAGCGCAAATTCGTCCAGACCATGACCAAGACCTTCGCGCAGTTGTCGATCGGGTTGGCGATCTTCGACCGCAACCGGCAGCTGGCGCTGTTCAACCCTGCACTGATCGACCTGACGGCGCTGCCGCCCGACTTTCTCAGCTGCCGCCCCAACCTTTCCAGCTTTTTCGACAGGCTGCGCGACCAGCACATGATGCCCGAACCCAAGAACTATCGAAGCTGGCGCAGCCAGATGAACGACCTGCTCGAAGCGGCCGAAGGCGGCAACTATCAGGAAACCTGGTCGCTGCCGTCGGGATCGGTCTATTCGGTCAGCGGCCGCCCGCATCCCGACGGCGCCGTTGCTTTTCTGTTCGAGGACATCACCGCCGAGATCACCCTGACCCGGCGCTTCCGGTCCGAGATGGACCTGATGCAGTCGGTCTTCGACAAGTTGGCCGACGCGATCGCCGTTTTCGCCGATGACGGGACTCTGGCCTTCACCAACCATGCTTATCACCAGCTTTGGAACGACCCGGACGAAGAGGGTTTTCAGCCCGCCACCGTGTTGGACCTCATTCGCAGCTGGCAGGAAAAATGCCAGGCGACTCCGGTTCTGGGCGAAATTCGCGACTTCATCGAAATGCGCAATGACCGGGCCGAGTGGAGCGCGGAAATCCGCAAGTCGGACGGGACGCCCGTATCCTGCACGGTGACCCCGATCCAGAACGGCGCGACCATCGTCCGTTTCTCGGTCGAACCGGCGGAAAACCCGGCCAGAGGAATGATGCAGATCCCGGCCTGAACCGGGTTGCAGCGGGGGTGCGGCGCGTCCATTGTGGCGCCATGAATTCGCCTGTTTCGATAACCCTGGACTCGCCCGAAAAGACGTCGCGCCTGGCGGCGGAACTGGGCCAACGGCTGGCCCCCGGCGACGTGGTGCTGCTCGACGGACCCATAGGCAGTGGCAAGACCCATTTCGCCCGCAGCCTGATCCGGTCGGTCCTGCCGGTCCCCGAGGATGTTCCGTCACCGACCTTCACCCTAGTTCAGGTCTATGACGGCGCCACCGGAGAGATATGGCATTCCGACCTGTATCGCCTGACCTCGGCCGACGAGATCGTCGAACTGGGCCTGACCGAGGCGTTCGACACAGCGATCTGTCTGGTCGAATGGCCAGAAAAGCTGGGCGATCTGCGGCCGGAGTCGGCCTTGTTGGTCACGATAATAACCGACGCGGCCCACGAGGAGACGCGACATCTGACACTGTCCTGGTCCGATCCGAAATGGGCTGACAAGCTGGAGTTTTCCGTATGACCAACCGTGCAGACCTGATCCAGGCGTTCCTGGGGCGGACCCCGTGGTCCGGAGCACGACGCCAACCGCTGGCCGGCGACGCGTCCAACCGCCGCTACGAGCGGCTGACCGATCCCGACACGGGAAGGACGGTTGTATTGATGGATGCGCCCCCGGACAAGGGCGAGGACGTCCGGCCCTTTGTCAAGGTCGCCCGCTACCTGAATTCCATCGGTCTGAGTGCGCCTGAAATCCTGGCCGAGGATGCCGAGCACGGCTTTCTGCTGCTGGAAGATTTCGGTGATGATCTGTTCGCCCGGGTGCTGGAACGCGCGCCCGCGAAAGAGCGCGCGTTGTACGACGCCGCCACCGACGTTCTGGTGCATTTGCACGCCGCCCCCTTGCCCGCGCTGGACAGCTATGATCCGTCCCTGATGACCGAACTGTCGGCACTGGCCTTCACCAAATATGCGGAAGGAATTCTGGGCAGGCACGATGCCGACGCCCGGGCGCGGTTCGAACACCGCTTTGCCGACATCCTGCATCAGGAAACTTCGGGCACACGGGTGGTGACGCTCAGGGACTACCACGCCGAGAACCTGATCTGGCTGCAGGATCGCGATGGGGTCCGCCGGGTCGGCCTGCTGGATTTCCAATGCGCGATGCTGTGCCATCCGGCCTATGATCTGGTGTCGCTGCTGCAGGATGTCCGGCGCGCCGTGCCGGCAGGAGTCGAGATGCAGATGATCCAGCGCTACATCGCGTCCACCGGCGTGGACGATCATGACTTCCGCACTGCCTACAGCGTTCTGGGCGTCCAACGGAACCTGCGCATTCTCGGCGTGTTCGCCCGGCTGGCCATGGACTATGGCAAGCCGCATTACATCGATCTGATCCCAGCCACCTGGGCGCATCTGATGCGCGATCTGGAACATCCCGCGTTGATTTCCCTGGCCGACCTGCTGCGCTCGGCCCTGCCCGAACCCACCCCGGAAAACCTGGCACGTCTGAGGGGCGCATGACCGCAAGACCGCAGGCCGTGATGCTGTTTGCCGCCGGTTTCGGCACCCGGATGGGCGCGTTGACCCGCACCCGGCCCAAGCCGCTGGTCCCGGTGGCCGGACGGCCGCTGATCGACCATACGCTGGAGTTGACGGATGCGGTGAGGCCACGCCGTGTGGTCGCGAACCTGCACTACATGGCCGATCAACTGACCGATCATTTGGCGCCGCGTGGTGTTCTGCTGTCACACGAACAGCCGGAAATCCTGGAAACCGGCGGCGGGCTGCGGGCAGCCTTGCCACTGCTGGGTCCGGGGCCGGTATTCACGATGAATACCGATGCGATCTGGTCCGGGCCCAACCCTTTGGAGTTGCTGCAGGCGGCCTGGGACCCGGCGCGGATGGACGCGCTGTTGATCTGCGTGCCGATCGCACAGACGATCGGACATGCAGGCCCCGGAGACTTCAATGTCGACCCCCAAGGCCGGCTTGCACGCGGGCCGGGTCACGTCTATGGCGGCATTCAGATCCTCAAGACCGACGGTCTGGTGGACATTCCGGAAAAAGCGTTCTCGCTCAATGTTTTGTGGGACCGGATGCAGCGCGATGGACGGCTGTACGGGCTGCAGTATCCCGGGCGCTGGTGCGATGTCGGCCGCCCCGAAGGCATCGCTCTGGCCGAGGAGATGCTGGCCGATGTTTGAACCCGGCGCCACCCCCCGGGTCTTTGCAGTGCCGCCCGGCGCGGATTTTCCGCAGGCACTGGTGCGCGGGCTGCGGGCGCGCTGCGACGGCCGCCCGCCCGAGGCACTGGCCCGCGTACAACTGGTGCTGAACACCCGCCGCATGGCCCGCCGCGTGCGCGAGCTGTTCGATCAGGGCCCGCCCTGCCTGTTGCCCCGCATTTCGCTGGTGACTGATCTGGGCGAAAGCGTCGATCTGGATCAGGTGCCGCCCGCCGTGCCGCCCTTGCGGCGACGGCTGGAACTGACGCAACTGGTGTCCCGCCTGCTCGACCAGCAACCGGACCTGGCCGCGCGGTCGTCGCTGTTCGACCTGTCCGACAGCCTCGCCGCCCTGATCGAAGAGATGCAGGGCGAAGGCGTCTCGCCCGAGGCGATCCGGCAGCTGGACGTGACCGACCTGTCGGGCCATTGGGCACGGGCGCAGGCCTTCATCGGCATCGCCGACCAGTTCCTGAAGACCGAGGATGGCAGCCTGGACGTGCAGGCCCGCCAACGCCGCGTGGTCGAAAACCTGATCGCCCGCTGGCAGGACGCGCCGCCGCAACACCCGGTGATCCTGGCCGGGTCCACCGGCTCGCGCGGGACCACGCTGATGCTGATGCAAGCGGTGGCGCGGCTGCCGCAGGGGGCGCTGATCCTGCCCGGGTACGATTTCGACCAGCCCGCCCATGTCTGGGAGCGGTTGGATTCGACAATGACCTCGGAGGATCACCCGCAATACCGGTTCCGCAAGCTGATGACAGAACTGGGCTTGGAGCCGGATCAGATCGCAGCCTGGACCCCGGACCAGCCCCCCTCGCCCGCGCGCAACCGTCTGGTTTCATTGGCGTTGCGTCCGGCCCCGATTACCAATGCCTGGATGAGCGAAGGCCCGCGGCTGCGCGATCTTGATGCCGCGACGCGCGACATCACCCTGGTCGAGGCGCAATCGCCGCGGGCCGAGGCGCTGGCCATCGCCCTGCGCCTGCGGCAGGCGGCCGAGACCGGACAGACTGCTGCCCTGATCACCCCCGACCGGATGCTGACCCGCCAGGTCAGCGCTGCTCTGGACCGCTGGAACATCCTGCCCGACGACAGTGCCGGCCTGCCGCTGCAACTGTCGCCGCCGGGCCGGTTCCTGCGTCATGTGGCCGGGCTGTTCGCGCGCCGTCTGGATGCCGAGGCGCTGCTGACCCTGCTGAAACACCCCTTGTGTCACAGCGCCGGCGACCGCGGCGCGCATCTGTTGCATAGCCGCGATCTGGAACTGCACCTGCGTCGCAATGGCCCGCCCTTCCCCGACCGCGCCAGCCTGACCGGCTTTGCCGTTGAAAAAGACATACCCGACGCGTGGGTCCAGTGGTTGATCCGCCATTTCTGCGACCAGCAGATCAGCGGCACCCTGCCGCTCACCGACTGGGTGCAGCGCCTGCGCGATCTGGCCGAAACTATTGCTGGCGCCGGAACCGCCGGCGCGGGCGAGCTGTGGGACAAGAATGCAGGCCAAGCGGCTCTGGCGGTGATCTCGGGCCTTGCGGACGAGGCCGAGCACGGCGGCGAGATGACGGCGCTGGATTTCGCCGATCTGTTGGGTGCGCTGCTGGCCGGGCAAGAGGTCCGCGACCGCGACGCCCCCCACCCGCGGATCATGATCTGGGGTACGCTCGAAGCGCGCGTGCAGGATGCCGACCTGCTGATTCTGGGCGGGCTGAACGAGGGCAGCTGGCCCGAGGCCCCCGCGCCCGACCCGTGGTTGAACCGCCAGATGCGCGACCGTGCCGGCCTGCTGCTGCCGGAACGGCGCATCGGCCTGTCGGCCCATGATTTCCAGCAGGCCATCGGCGCGCCCGAGGTCTGGTTGACCCGCGCGGTGCGCTCGGATGATGCCGAAACCGTGCCGTCACGCTGGCTGAACCGGTTGACCAACCTGTTGCAGGGCCTGCCGGATCAAGGCGGCCGCGCGGCGCTTGAACAGATGCGCGACCGGGGCAAGACATGGCTGCGCTGGTCCGAGATGCTGGAACAGGCGCCCCGGATCGCCGCCGCACCGCGTCCTTCACCGCGCCCGCCGGCGGCCGCGCGCCCGCGCCGCCTGTCGGTGACCGAGATCAAGAAGCTGATCCGCGACCCCTATGCGATTTATGCCAAGCACGTCCTGCGCCTGAAACCGCTGGACCCGCTGGTGCAGGCGCCCGACGCCCTGCTGCGCGGTATCGTGGTCCACGAGATCCTGGAACATTTCGTCAAGGACAGCGTGCTGGACGGCGCGCTGCTGACCCGCGACAATTTCCTGAAACGGGCCGAGGCGCTTCTGGATCAGCATGTCGCCTGGCCTACCACCCGAAAACTGTGGCTGGCGCGGCTGGAGCGGATCGCAGACGACTTTCTGCGCGCCGAGATCAGCCGCCGCAGCGACGGCGGCCCGATCGCGTTCGAGGCCAAGATGCGCCTGACGCTGGAACCGCTTGGGTTCACCCTCAATGGCCGCGCCGACCGGATCGACCGCAACAGCCGCGGCGCCCTGACCATCATCGACTACAAGACCGGCACGCCACCCTCGGAATCGCAGCAGGCCAAGTTCGACAAACAGCTGCTGATCGAGGCCGCGATGGCCGAGCAGGGCGGGATCGACGGCTTTGACCCGATGGCCGTGGCCAGCGCCGTGTTCATCGGTATGGGCGGCACCTACAAAGAGGTCCCGGCACCCTTGGAAAAAGAGCCGCCCGACAAGGTTCTGGCCGAGCTGAAAGAGCTGATTTCTGCTTATTTAGAGCCTGATCAGGGGTTTTCTTCGCGCCGGATGATGCACAAGGACAGCGACGTGGGCGATTATGACCACCTGGCGCGGTTCGGCGAATGGGACCGCACCGCCGAAACCAAGCCCGAGGATCTGACATGACCCCGCGCGACGAAGCGACCGAACGGCAGGTTCAGGCGGCGCGGCCCGATGCGTCGACCTGGCTGGCGGCCAATGCGGGCTCGGGCAAGACGCGGGTTCTGACCGATCGCGTGGCGCGGCTGCTGCTGGATGGTGTACAGCCGCAGCACATCCTGTGCCTGACTTACACCAAGGCCGCCGCCAGCGAGATGCAGAACCGCCTGTTCAAGCGGCTGGGCGAATGGGCGATGCTGGACGACGCGGCGTTGCTGCGGCAACTGACCGAACTGGGCGTCGAAGGTGTGATCGACCCCGACCGCCTGGCCCGTGCCCGCACCCTGTTCGCGCGTGCCATCGAAACGCCGGGCGGGTTGAAGATCCAGACGATCCACTCGTTCTGCGCCTCGCTGCTGCGGCGGTTCCCGCTGGAGGCCGGGGTCAGCCCGCAGTTTTCCGAGATGGAAGACCGCGCCGCGGCCCTTCTGCGAGAGGAAATCGTCGAGGATTTTGCCGAAGGCCCACAGGCCCGCCTGATCGAGGATGTGGCCCGCTATATCACCGATACCGGCTTTGACAAGCTGACCGCCGCGATCGCCCAGAAGCGCACCCTGTTCAAGCCCGCGCTGCAATGGCCCGACCTGCTGGCCCGTTTTGGCCTGCCCGAGGGGTTCGACGAGGACACGCTGCTGGCGCAGGTGTTTCTGGGCGGCGAGGCCGAGCTGATCCGGTCGATCCTTCCGGCGCTGGCGGGCGGCGGCAAGACCGACGCCAAGGCGGCCGAGAAACTGTCGGGCTTCACCGAACCCGCCCTGGGTCAGTTGCCGGTGCTGGAAGACGTGTTCCTGACCGGAAAATCCGCCAAAGAGCCCTTTACCGCCAAGATCGGCAATTTTCCCACCAAAGCGCTGCGCGAGGGGGTCCTGGCAGGGCAGATGGTTCCGCTCGAGTCGCTGATGCGGCGGGTCGAGGCCGCGCGGGAAGGGCGTCTGGCGCTGGCAGCCGCGCGCAAATCCATGGTGCTGCACCGCTTCGCGGCGGCGTTCCTGCCGGAATACGAGCGCCGCAAGCAACTGCGCGGCTGGTTGGATTTCGACGACCTGATCCTGCGCGCGCGCCTGTTGCTGAACGACCCGGCGGTGGCCGCTTGGGTGCTGTACCGGCTGGATGGCGGGATCGACCACATCCTTGTGGACGAGGCGCAGGACACCAGCCCTGATCAATGGGATGTGGTCGAGAAACTGGCACAGGAATTCACCAGCGGCGAGGGCGCACGGTCCGGGGTTGAGCGCACGATCTTCGTGGTCGGCGACAAGAAACAATCGATCTATTCCTTTCAGGGGGCCGACCCGCAGGCCTTTGACCGGATGCAAGCCGAGTTTGGGCGGAAATTGCACGAATCAGGCTCTAAACTGTGGGATTGGACGCTGGAATATTCGTTCCGCTCCTCCAGCGCCATCCTTTCGCTGGTCGATATCCTGTTCGAAAACCGCGCCGAGGCGGGGTTTCAGAAAGAGTCCCAGCACCGCGCCTTCAAGGCCGATCTGCCGGGCCGGGTCGATCTGTGGCCGGTGGTGGAAAAGGTCGAGGACGCGGACGAGGGCGACTGGACCGACCCGGTCGATCGGCCCGCGTCGCAGCATCACACGGTGATCCTGGCCAACCGGATCGCCGCGCGCATCAAGGCCATGATCGACGCCGGCGAAACCATCCCCGAAGACGGCCCCACGCGCGGTACATTCGTGCGCCGCAAGGTGCGGCCGGGGGATTTTCTGATCCTGGTGCAGCGCCGCTCGGACCTGTTCGCCGAGATTATCCGCGCCTGCAAGGCCCAGGGTCTGCCGATCGCGGGGGCCGACCGGCTGAAGGTGGGCGCGGAACTTGCGGTCAAGGATTTGGCCGCACTGCTGAGTTTCCTTGCCACGCCCGAGGATGACCTCTCGCTGGCCACGGTATTGAAATCGCCGCTGTTCGGCTGGTCCGAGCAGATGCTGTTCGACCTCGCTCATCGCCGACAGGAAAAGTACCTGTGGGCGGCGCTGCGCCAACGCGCCGGGGATTTTCCCGAAACGCTGGCTGTGTTGAACGATCTGCGCGGGCAGGTGGACTTTCTGCGCCCCTATGACCTGATCGAACGGGTGCTGACCCGCCATGACGGCCGCCGCAAACTGTTGGGCCGTTTGGGCGCCGAGGCCGAGGACGGCATCAACGCGCTGCTGTCGCAGGCGCTAGCTTATGAGCGGTCAGATATTCCCAGCCTTACCGGTTTCCTGGTCTGGATGCAGACCGATGACCTGGAGATCAAGCGCCAGATGACCGGCGTGGGCGACATGATCCGGGTGATGACGGTACATGGCTCGAAAGGATTGGAGGCGCCGGTCGTGATCCTGCCGGACACCGGCAAGCGGCAGCCGCCCCGCGATGCCGAGATCATGGTCGCCGACGGAACGCCGCTGTGGAAGGTGCCCGCCGACCTGTCGCCGAACCTGATTGCCCGTGCCCGCGAAGACGCGCGCCAACGCGAGGAAAACGAGCGGCTGCGTTTGCTGTACGTCGCGCTGACCCGGGCCGAGAAATGGCTGATCGTGGCGGCTGCCGGCGATCTGGGCAAGGACGGGTCCAGCTGGTACCAACTGGTCGAAGAGGCGATGGGCCGGGCAGGGGCCACCGAGATCCCCGGCACCGGCATCCGCCGTCTGGCGCATGGCGATTGGGAGGGTCTGCCACTGGACCATCGCCCGACCCCGGAACCGGCGCAGGAGATCCTACCGGACCTGTTTCACCGGCCCGCATCCGAGCCGATACCCGATCCCGAAACGCTCAGCCCGTCCGATCTGGGCGGGGCCAAGGCCCTGCCGGGCGAGACCGGGCTTGAGGAAGAGGCCGCCAAGCTGCGCGGCACCCGCCTGCACCTGCTGCTCGAACATCTGGCCGAGGCGCCGCGCGACCGGTGGGATCAGCTCTGCGCCCGGCTTCTGCCCGATATGCAGGACGGCGACCGCAGCGACCTTCTGGCCGAGGCGTCGGGCGTGCTGACGGCGCCGGACCTGGCCCCCGTCTTTGCCCCGGCCGCGTTGGCAGAGGTGCCCGTCTCGGCCACTCTGGACGGTCGTCGGATCCACGGGGTGATCGATCGGTTGATCGTGACGGATGACGTGGTGCAAGTCATTGATTTCAAATCGAACGCTACGGTTCCCGATCGGGCCGAGACCTGCCCCGAGGGCCTGCTGCGCCAGATGGGCGCCTATGCCGCCGCGCTGTCGCAGATCTATCCCGGTCGCGAGATCCGCACCGCGATCCTGTGGACCCGGACGGCACGTCTGATGTGGCTGCCACACGATCTTGTGACGGAGGCCTTGGGGCGTGCCCAGATATCTTGACCTCCCTCTTGGGGACACCTACGTTCTACTCCCAAGCGCATGTCATTCAGGAGACAGAATATGTCGACCGTAGCCGTAACCGACGAAACCTTTGACGCCGAAGTCAAGAACTCGGACGTCCCCGTCGTGGTGGATTTCTGGGCCGAGTGGTGCGGCCCCTGCAAGCAGATCGGCCCCGCCTTGGAAGAGCTGGCGGCCGAATACGGCGACAAGATCAAGATCGCCAAGGTCGACGTGGACAGCAACCCCAACTCGGCCGCGGCCATGGGCGTGCGCGGCATTCCGGCGCTGTTCATCTTCAAGAATGGTCAGGTGGTTTCGAACCGCGCGGGTGCTGCTCCGAAGGCCGCCCTGCAAAGCTGGATCGAAGAATCGATCTGATCCCACCGGATCCCAAGGACACAAGGCGCCCCGCCAAGGGCGCCTTTTTTGTGGCCATACCGGACAAAAGAAAAGACCGCCCGAAATTTCGGACGGCCCTTTCTGGGGAGATAACTTTGCGTGCCGCTCAGATCTTGGCGATGTCGGCGCGGGTCAGGCCGATGTCGTCCAGCTGTTCGTCGCTCAGGCGCGACAACAGTTTGCGGGTCTTGCGGCTGGTGTTCCATTCAACAACCGAGTCATAGACGCGGATGAAAGCGTCCACTACGTGCAGGATGGTAGCTGCTCCGAGCGGCGCATGGATGTTTGCGGTGGTTGCCATTTTGCGCATTCCTTCAACTGAAGCAGCCGATCCAATGTCGGTTGCAGGCCCCATCTAGTCCTGCCGGGGGCGACTCACAATTGCTGGTCCGACAACCCCGTGATGCATAGATTGCATATCTTTTAGGCAGTTTGAGAACGGGTTGCGCGGATCGCCCGCCCGGCCCATATAGGTCGGCAACGGATACGGAGGCTTGGATGGCTGAGAACGACTTTCCCGGATGGCATGGCACCACGATCATCGGCGTCAAGAAGGGCGGCGAGGTCGTCATTGCGGGTGACGGGCAGGTCAGCTTGGGCCAGACCGTGATCAAGGGCACCGCCCGCAAGGTGCGCCGCCTGTCGCCCGGCGGGTTCGAGATCGTCGCCGGCTTCGCCGGATCGACGGCGGATGCCTTCACCCTGCTGGAACGGCTCGAGGCCAAGCTTGAGGCGACACCGGGCCAGTTGGCCCGCGCCTCGGTCGAGCTGGCCAAGGACTGGCGCACCGACAAGTATCTGCAAAAGCTCGAGGCGATGCTGATCGTCACCGACGGGGCGGACATGTTCGTGATCACCGGGGCGGGCGACGTGCTGGAGCCCGAACATGACGTGGCCGCGATCGGGTCGGGCGGCAATTTCGCTCTGGCGGCGGCGCGGGCGATGATGGACAGCGACAAGAGCGCCGAACAGGTGGCCCGCGACGCAATGGCGATCGCCGCCGATATTTGCGTCTACACCAACGGCAACCTCACCGTGGAGCGGATCACGAAATAACGGGCTCCGCCTTGTGTTTCCGCACCCCATGCTTAGGTTGCCCGCGAAACAACGGGATTTGAAAGCACATGACCGACCTGACCCCGCGCGAAATCGTCAGCGAGCTGGATCGCTTCATCATCGGCCAGAAGGATGCCAAGCGCGCCGTGGCCGTGGCCCTGCGCAACCGCTGGCGGCGCAAGCAGCTGCCCGATGACATCCGCGACGAGGTCTATCCCAAGAACATCCTGATGATAGGCCCCACCGGTGTCGGCAAGACCGAGATCAGCCGCCGCCTGGCCAAGCTGGCTCGGGCGCCCTTCATCAAGGTCGAGGCGACCAAGTTCACCGAAGTCGGCTA
Source organism: Ruegeria sp. BHSC037 (assembly GCF_059613045.1). Taxonomy (NCBI): domain Bacteria; kingdom Pseudomonadati; phylum Pseudomonadota; class Alphaproteobacteria; order Rhodobacterales; family Roseobacteraceae; genus Ruegeria; species Ruegeria sp. BHSC037. The sequence continues at coordinate 137,663 of NZ_JBXWRT010000008.1, read as the reverse complement.
TGTCGGCCGCGATGTCGAACAGATCATCCGCGACCTGACCGACGCCGCAATCATCCAGACCCGCGAATACATGCGCGACGAGGTCAAAGCCAAGGCGCATCAGGCCGCCGAGGACCGGGTGATCGAAGCCATCGCTGGCGCGGACGCGCGCGAAAGCACCCGCGAGATGTTCCGCAAGAAGCTGAAATCGGGCGAGCTGGACGACACGGTGATCGAGCTTGAGGTGGCCGACCATTCCAACCCCATGCCGATGTTCGACATACCCGGCCAGCCCGGCAGCCAGATGGGCATGATGAATCTGGGCGACATCTTCGGCAAGGCCTTTGGTGGGCGGACGGTCAAGCGCCGGATGACCGTGGCCGAAAGCTATGACATCCTGATCGGGGAAGAGGCCGACAAGCTGCTGGACGACGAAACCGTCACCCGGACCGCGCTTGAAGCGGTCGAGCAGAACGGCATCGTCTTCCTTGACGAAATCGACAAGGTCTGTGCCCGGGCCGATGCGCGCGGCGCCGATGTCAGCCGCGAAGGCGTGCAGCGCGACCTGCTGCCGCTGATCGAGGGCACGACCGTGTCCACCAAGCACGGCCCGGTCAAGACCGACCACATCCTGTTCATCGCGTCGGGCGCGTTTCACATCGCCAAGCCCTCGGACCTGCTGCCCGAACTTCAGGGCCGGCTACCGATCCGGGTCGAGCTGCGCGCGCTGACCGAGGAGGATTTCGTGCGCATCCTGACCGAGACCGACAACGCCCTGACCCGGCAATATGCCGCGCTGATGGGCACCGAGGACGTGAGTGTATCGTTCACCGATGACGGCATCGCGGCGCTGGCCCGGATCGCGGCCGAGGTGAACCGCAGCGTCGAGAATATCGGCGCCCGGCGACTGTACACGGTCATGGAGCGCGTATTCGAAGACCTGTCTTTTGCCGCCCCCGACAAGGCCGGCGCCGAGATCGTGGTGGACGCGCAATTCGTGGATGACAATTTGGGCGAATTGACCAAATCCGCCGATCTCAGCCGTTACGTTCTGTAACAGGTCCCACCGAAGATCGGCGGTCTGTCGCCACCCAAGTCTCTGGACCCTGCCGCTGGTTCCGTTATGCGTAGGCCGTTCCTTTGTTCCGAGGCCCGTTCCGTGCTGCGCATTCTGATCCTTCTTGTCTGGGTCGCCACATTGGGTGCCTGTGTCGACAGGTCCGTTTCGGTAATCCTGCCGCAGGCGCTCGAGGTTGGCACTGCGCAGACCGTCTTTGTCGCGACCACGCGTGCGCGCGAACCGGACGGCAGCTATGGCTATGGGCGGTCCGAGGATCTGAGGTTTCTGGAACTGACCGTGTCGATTCCGCCGAGCCACCGGCCGGGAACGCTTGATTTTTCCTATTCCGACCCTGATCCCGCAAAACAGTTCGTGCTGGCCGGGCTGAAAGAATTTGACGGGCCGCGGGACCTAAAGGCGCGGCTGAATGGCGCGCAGGAGGTCACGATTTTTGTGCACGGCTTCAACGCCACCCAGACCGAAACCGCGTTTCGTGCGGCCCAGCTGGCCCATGACATCGGGCTGCCGGGGCGGACCCTGATCTATTCCTGGCCCAGCCGGGGCAGCGGCACGGGTTATGCCTATGATCTGGACAGCATGCTGTTTGCGCGCAACGGGCTGCAGCAAACGGTGGCAAAGCTTAAATCCATCGGCGTTCCGCGCATACTGATCGTGGCGCATTCGATGGGGGCCGCGCTGACCATGGAGATGATGCGCCAGGCCGAGCTGCGCGAGCCCGGCTGGTCACGGCGCAACCTGGAAGGTGTTCTGCTGATCTCGCCCGACCTGGATGTCGATGTGTTTCGGTCGCAGATGGCCAGCATTCAGGACCCGCCCGATCCGTTCTTGGTGATGGTGTCAAAGAAAGACCGGATTCTAGGCATCTCGGCCCGGCTGCGCGGCACCGCCAAGAGTGAACGGCTGGGCAATATCCGTTCGACCGACCGGATCGCCGAATACCCGATCAGCATCATCGACACGACCGTGTTCAACCGCGATGCCGAATCCTCGCATTTCGTGGCCGCGACCTCGCCGGCGCTGCTGTCGATTCTGGGCGCGCTCCGCCGCGTTAGCCGGACTTTCGGCAAGGACAACGGAGGGATCGACCTGCTGGTTCCTCCGGCGGTTCGAAACGACAACGGCGCGACCGAAGTGGTTCTGACGGAAACCGGGCAGGTCCGGGTCAGTTCTCCGTGACCGGGCGGGGGCTGCGCCATTTTCTGGCCGGGAATGCGCCATGGCTGGGTGCGGGGGTGCTGCTGACCTTTCTGTCCAGTTTCGGGCAGACGTTTTTCATCTCGATCTTCGCGGGCCAGATCCGGGCCGAGTTCGGCCTGAGCCACGGCGCCTGGGGCAGCCTCTATGCGCTGGGTACTCTGGTTTCGGCCGGGGTCATGATCTGGGCCGGAGGGCTGACCGACCGCTACCGCGTGCGCGCGCTGGGGGCTGCGGTGCTGGGAGGCCTGGCCGTGGCGGCGATGGCGATGGCGGTCAACCGCTGGGTGGTCCTGCTGCCGGTTGTGATCTTTTTGTTGCGGCTGTTCGGCCAGGGCATGTGCAGCCACATCGCAATGGTGGCGATGACCCGATGGTTCACCGCCTCGCGCGGGAAGGCGCTGTCGATCGCGACGCTGGGCTTTGCCGTGGGCGAGGCGGTTCTACCGATGCTGTTCGTGGCCGCGATGGCGCTGATTGACTGGCGCTTGCTGTGGGTCGCCTCGGCCGCCGTGACGCTGTTGGGCGTACCCGCCTTGATGCGGATGCTCAGGAACGAACGCACCCCCCAAAGCCTTGCGCAGCAGCATTCGGCCACCGGGATGGCGGGCCGTCACTGGACCCGGTCCGAAACCCTGCGGACCCCGCTGTTCTGGTTCATGGCGCCGGCGCTTCTGGGGCCGTCGGCCTTCATCACCGCCTTTTTCTTTCACCAGGTTCATCTGGCGCAGATCAAGGGTTGGGCGCATCTGCAGCTTGTGGCGCTGTTTCCGATCTATACCGGGGTGTCGATTTTGGCGATGTTCGCCTCGGGCTGGGCGCTGGACAGGTGGGGCACCGCCCGGATGATGCCGTTCTATCAACTGCCGCTGGCGATCGGGTTTGGCCTATTTTCCGTCGTGCACACAATCCCCGGCGCGGTGGTGGCACTGGCGTGTCTGGCGCTGTCGGTTGGGGCCAACAGCACGCTGCCCGCGGCCTTCTGGGCCGAGTTCTACGGCACCCGCCACATCGGCGCGATCAAGGCCATGGCTGCTGCGGTCATGGTGCTGGGATCAGCCATCGGACCGGGCCTGACCGGGGCACTGATCGACAAGGGCGTTTCGTTGACCACCCAGTTTCAATGGATCGCCGGGTTTTTCATGCTGGCCAGCGCGCTGGTTTGGGCCGGGATCCACCGGGCGCAGCGGCTGTTCTAGCGGATCCGGCGCAGGTAGACGTAATAGGCCCCTTCGCCGCCATGGCTGACATGGGCCGGCGCCACCTGCAGCACCGCCTGCGCCAGCGGCGGCAACGCGAGCCATTGAGGCACCTGATTGCGCAGCACCCCGCGCGGAGTCGGAATCGGGCCGGGCTCGTCGCGGTGTTTGCCCTTGCCCGTCACGACCAGAACCAGCCGCTTTCCCGAGGCCTGTGCCGACAGGATGAACCTGATCAGGGCCGGGTGCGCCGTGTCGACCCGCATGCCGTGCAGGTCCAGCTTGCCCTCGGGTTTCAGCTTGCCGCGCTTCATCCGGGCGAAGGCCTTGCTGTCCATCTGCACGGGCGCAGCCCGCAGCCCCTCGGCCACCGAAGGCTTCAGACGATGGTCCGGCGCGGGCGCAGGTCGGTTCTGACCCAGCTGGAACGGCTCGATCCGCGGTTTGGGCGGTTTCTTGGGCGTGGGCTTGGGCAGGGTGGTCGGATGCACCGACTGCGGCAGTTCCGGGTGCAGCCGTTCGGTCTGGCGGGCCACCTTGCGCCACAGTTCGATCTCGTCAGCGGTCAGTTTGCGCCGGGTCATCAGAATTCGTCCGGCAACATGGCATAGGCGCGCTGGATCGGCAGCAGCACCACCATGCGGCCCGGATCCTTCAGCCGTCCGGCCGCCTGGCCCGCGGCGTCCCCCGTGCCGAAAAAGATGTCGGCCCGCTGTGCGCCCTTGATCGCGGCACCGGTGTCCTGCGCAATCATCAGGCGGCGCAGGGGTACGGCCCCGTCTTTCTCGACCCAGACCGGCGCACCCAGCGGCACAAAGGCCGGGTCCACCGCCACACTTCGCATCGCGGTGATCGACCGGTTCATTGCTCCCAGCGGGCCCCGGTCGGGCGCCACTCGCGAAACCTCGCGGAAGAACACGTAGGACGGGTTGTGCATCAGCAGTTCGGCCCCGGCTTCGGGGTTCTTGCGGACCCAGGCGCGGATCATCCGGGCGCTGACCTCATGCGCACCCAGCAGGCCCCGCCGCACCATCTCGACCCCGATCGAGCGATAGGGGTGGCCGTTCGCGCCGCCATACCCCACCCGTAACGCGGTTCCGTCGGGCAGGCGGATCCGGCCTGAGCCCTGGATCTGCAGAAAGAACAGCTCGACCGGGTCATCGACCCAGGCGATCTCGAGTCCGCGGCCCTGCATGACATCGCCTGTCAGCAGCTCTTGCCGGGTCAACCAGGGGCCGTCACCGCGGGCCTCGGGCGGCATCCGGTAGACCGGAAAGCGGAACCGGTCAGTGCGATGGCGCGCGCCATCGAGTTCGGGTTCGAAATAACCGGTGAACAGGGGCGGCTTGCCGTCCTCGATTAGAACCGGGCGGAAGAAAAGTTCGAAGAAGGCCCGCGCGGCCTCGGGCTTGTGGCTGCGCGCGGTGGCGCACAGCGCCCGCCAGTCGGGGTCGTCCAGATCGCCGCAGGTCTCGAGGAATACCGACAGGGCCGCGGCATGATCGTCTTCGGCCCAGCCATGCAGGTCATCGAAGGTCAGGATCGACCGCGTGGTCTCAGCCCCAGAGGCGGGAGCGGCGGCCAGAATCGCCGCCGCAATCAGCGACCGGAGCCGTCCCGTCATGCGTCGGTGGCGACAAGCAGCCAGTTTGGATCGTCCGCGCCCATGACGCGGGCAAATGTCCAGCTGTCCTTCTGGCGCTTGATCGTGTTGGGGTTGCCCTCGACGATGTTGCCGTCGCGGTCGCGCACGACCGAGGTCAGTTCACCGACAAAGCGCACGGTGATCTCGGCCCGGTTGGTGTCCTTGTCAAACTGCGCGTCCACCAGCGCGATCTCGCGCACGCCGATGAACTCGGCCTCGATGGTCAGGCCCTTGTCTTCGCGATCGGCCACGACGGACACGAAGGTTTCAAAAACGTCTTCGGCCAGGAAGGGCTGAATTTCGTCAAGGTTGCCGCGCTCGAATCCCATCACGATCATTTCGTAGGCGCCGCGTGCGCCCTGCAGGAACTCGCTGACCGAGAAGCTGGGTTCGACCCGCTTCATCGCGGCCAGGGTCTGGGCGATTTCGCTGTCTTCGGGGACATGATCGGTGATGTCGCGATCGGGGCCGCCTTCGATCACCTCGAAATCCCGACGCGACTTGCTGGGGGCAGGTTGCTGCGGCACGGGCGGTTTCTCGAAACCTTCCCGCGTGCCCAACACGCTTTTCAGGCGCAGGATCAGGAAGATGGCAATGCCAGCCAGCACCAGAAGCTGGATCAGGGGTGAATTCATTTCGTCCTCTTTTCAGCACCGAGACTTTGTACAAGCGGCCTCTGGTCACTATGTAGGTGACTGTTGATGGCAAGTCCACAGCCCGGCCTATGGGAAAGGATAGCGCAAATGTACCTGTTCTTGGCATTTTTGTTGGTGCCGATCGTCGAAATCGCCCTGTTCATCCAGGTTGGCGGGCTGATCGGCCTGTGGCCAACGCTGGCGATCGTGGTGCTGACGGCGGTTCTGGGCACCGTGATGGTGCGCAACCAGGGCCGGATGGCGCTGGAGAAACTGCAGCGCAGCTTTGCCGAACTGGACGACCCGACCGAGCCGCTGGCCAGCGGGGCGATGATCCTTGTCTCGGGTGTGCTGCTGCTGACGCCGGGGTTCTTCACCGATGCGGTGGGATTTGCGCTGCTGATCCCGGCGGTCAGGGCCGGCGTGTTCCGCTGGCTGAAATCGCGCGTCACAGTCACGCAGTTTCAGATGGGCGGCGCCACGCGGCACGAGGGCCCGTTCGCGCCGGGCGACATCATCGACGGCGAATTCACCGAGGTCCGCCCCCGTTCGAACCCGCCGCGTCCTTCGAAATGGGTAGAAGGCCCCCACCGGCATTGAGGTGCCGCGCCCAACTTGCTAAGCAGTGGCGAATTTCATTTTTGGAGCCGTTCCATGACCGAAGACACCGCCGCAGGCAACACCGAAGCCCCCGCCAACCCGCAAGTCAAAATGCGGGTCCTGGGCCAGTTCATCCGGGACATGTCGTTTGAAAACGTGATGGCGCAGAAAGGCGTTTCGGGCGACGTGCAGCCCGAAATCTCGGTTCAGGTGAACCTGGATGCGAAAAAACGCCCGGTCGAACATCAGTTCGAAGTGTCGATCAAGCTCAAGCTGACCTCGAAGGCCAAGGTCATGGAGGACGTCCTGTTCCTGTGCGAAATCGACTATTGCGGGTTGTTCCACGTGGAGGGCGTGCCGGAGGACCAACTGCACCCGTTCCTGCTGATCGAATGCCCGCGCATGCTGTTCCCGTTCCTGCGCCGGATCGTCAGCGACATCACCCGCGATGGCGGCTTCCCGCCGGTGAACCTGGACAATATCGATTTCGTCGCGCTGTATCGCAACGAGCTGATGCGCCGTCAGGCCGAGCAGGCCAACAAGACCGAAGCCTGATACGGACCCCGCGCCTGACCGGGTCAGGCGCGGGTCCACAGGGCGTTGTCGCCCAGTTTCTTCACGAAAGCTTCATGCGCGGTGCGCTCGTCCGCGGTGATCCGCGGGGGCAGGGGCGTCGGCCGCGGGCCCGGGCGCCAGGTCTCGCCGCCACCGCTGGTTTCCGAGCGGGCTGCGGACAGGCCGAAATCGGGCTGTCGTCCGCCGATCAGCTCAAGATAGACCTCGGCCAGGATTTCCGAGTCGAGCAACGCGCCGTGCAGAACGCGGTTCGAGTTGTCGATGTTGAACCGTCGGCACAGCGCATCCAGCGAGGCGGGCGAGCCGGGAAACCGCTTGCGCGCAATCGCCAGTGTATCCAGCGCCTGATCCATTGGGATCGGGGGCAGGCCTATCCATCCCAGCTCGGCATTGAGGAATTTCATGTCGAAGGCGGCGTTGTGGATCACCAGCCGCGCATCACCCACGAAATCGCGGAAGGCCTGCCCAATCTGGGCAAAAACGGGTTTGTCCTTCAGGGTGATCTGTCCCGGTTCAGGTTTTTGCGGCGGCTCCAGCAGGTCGGGGCCGATACCGTGCACACCGAAGGCCTCGGCCGGCATCGAACGTTCGGGGTTGATATAAACGTGATAGGTCTCGCCCGTGGCAACGTGGTTCCACAGCTCGATGGCGCCGATCTCGACGATCCGGTCGCCGCTTTCGGGATCGAATCCGGTGGTTTCCGTATCCAATACGATTTCACGCATCTGCCAATCCTGCCCTGATCTGCCTGACCACATCCTGCACCTGTGCGCGGGCATGGTCCAGAGTGTCGGTGACGATCACGAAATCCGACCGCGCGCATTTCTCGTCATTCGGCATCTGTTTGGCGCGGATTTGCTCGAACTGCGCCTCGGTCATCGTGCCACGCGCCATGACGCGGTGCTTCTGCTCATCTGGGGAGATTGAAACGCAGGCCACCGCATCCATCTGCGCGTCGCCGCCGGTTTCGAACAGCAGCGGGATGTCAAAGACAAGGATGTCTGACTTGGCCGCCTGGCGAAACATTTCCCGATCCCGGGCAACCAGTGGGTGGACGATGGATTCGATCCGTTTCAATGCGGTCGGATCGGCGCCGATGATCCGTTTCAGGGCGTCGCGGCTGACGGCTTCATCTTCGATCGCGTCGGGAAATGCCGCGCGGATCGGCGCGACCGCCGCGCCGCCTGCCGCATACAGCCGATGCACCGCGGCGTCGGCATCCCACACGGCGCAACCTTCCTGTGCAAACAGGTCGGCGGTGGTGCTTTTGCCCATGCCGATCGATCCGGTCAGACCCAACGCAAAGCTCATGCCAGAACCGCTGCGCGGGTTTCTTCCGTGACTTCGGGGCGGAGGCCGAACCATCGCTCGAACCCCGGCACCGCCTGATGCAGCAACATGCCCAGCCCATCGACGATGCTACAGCCCGCAGCCTCGGCCTGTTCCAGAAGGCGGGTCTTCAGCGGTGCATAGACCAGATCGGTCACCACCGTTCCCGGCTGCAACCCGTCCAGCGGGACGCGCAGTTCGGGTTGGCCCTGCATGCCCAGTGACGTGGTGTTCACCACCAGCTCGGCGTTTTCGATCACGTTTCCGGCCTTGACCCAATCAATCACGGTGATGCGCTGGCCGAATTCCTCTTTCAGGTGATCAGCGCGCGACCGCGTGCGGTTGGTCAGCAGGATCTCGGGCACGCCGGCCTCGGCCAGCGCCTGCAGCACCGCCCGCGCGGCTCCACCTGCGCCGAACACCACAGCCGGGCCATCCTGCGGCACCCAATCCGGCGCACCCGCGCGCAGGTTCTGCATGAACCCGTACCCGTCGGTATTGTCTGCGTGGATCGAGCCATCGGCCCGGAACACCAGCGTATTCGCCGCCCCGATCACCGAGGCACGGTCCGACACATGATCCGCCAGGCGCAACGCGGCCTCTTTGTGCGGAACGGTGACATTGGCCCCGACGAACCCGGCCTTGGGCAAGCTGCGCAGGACCGTTTCAAGATCGGCAGGCGCAACATCCATCGGCACATAATGGCCCGGCAAACCATAGGTCTTCAGCCAATAGCCATGCAGGGCGGGCGATCGGGAATGGGCAATCGGGTGTCCGATGACTCCGGCCAGTGGAATGCGGTTGTCGGTCATTGTTCGATCACCCCTCGGACCGCAAGAAAATTGAGCAGCTCCAGCAGGGGCATACCCAAGACGTTAAAATAGTCGCCGTCAATGCTGCTGAACAGGCGCACGCCTTCTTCTTCCAGCTTGTAGGCTCCGACTGCATGGCGAATGCTGTGCCAGTTGCGCGCGACATAGCCCTTCAGATAGGCATCCGAACTGGCGCGCATCCGCAACCGTACCTGTCCGACATGGCGCCAGACCGGTTCGCCGTCCTGATAGATCACCGCCGCCGACAGCAGCATGTGACGCTTGCCGCGCATCGCCTTCAACTGCGCCAGCGCGTCTTCGGGCGTTTCGGGCTTGGACAGCAGACGTCCATCGAAATCCAGAACCTGGTCACAGCCCAGAACCATCGCGCCGGGCGTCTTGTCACTGATCTTGCGCGCCTTAAGCTCGGCCAGAGCATCAGCGATGTCGCGGGGTGGCGCGGCCTCGGCCAAAAGCGCGCGTTTCGCGGTATCTTCGTCCACGCGGGCGACTTGGACGGAAAACGGCACCCCGGCGTTCCGCAGCAGCTGCGCGCGGATCTCGGACCCCGAGGCAAGTACGATGGGGACAGTCATGTGGAAAACCCCGTGGGCAAGTGGATCATTGGTCTTGAACGGTTTGTATGGTTTTCCGGTTGACACGCAAGCCCGCGATTTCGGCCCGAAACTTCCCTGAGTCGCCCGAAGTCTGTCCGGTCGGGACAAGGATAACTCGGGACCTTGGGATTTCCTGTTTATCAAAAGATGTCCCTTGAGTTATCCCCAGAAAGGTTAGGCGGATTCATTTCAAATCATTGAGTTTGCTTGTGAAAACTTTGTTTCAACAGAATCACGGATAATCGGGATACAGTCATCCACCTGGGGAAAACCGGCAGACAAAACAATAATCCACGGATTTTGCCCACCCTACAAAACCATCATCCTTTCTCTTTTCTATTTTTTTTATTAGGGAGGGCCCGACCAGTGCCGGGAAACCCGATGACCGATCTTCTCTTCACGCTGTACCCTTGGGTGAAATCGCTGCACATCATGGCGGTGATTTCGTGGATGGCGGGTTTGTTCTATCTGCCGCGCCTGTTCGTCTATCACGTCGAAAAGGCGCAGACCGTCGACGGCGCGCCCGAGATCTTCTTTGAAATGGAAGAAAAGCTGCTGCGCGTGATCATGCGGCCGGCGATGATCGTGGCCTGGGTCTGCGGCCTCATTATGGTGTTCACTCCCGGCATCGTCGGGTGGGACTGGTCCTGGCCCTGGGTCAAGGGCGCGGCGGTGATCGGTATGACCTGGTTCCATCACTGGCTGATGGCTCGGCGAAAGGATTTCGTCGAGGGCCGCAATACGCTCACAGGGCGCCAGTACCGCATGATGAACGAGGTTCCGACCGTTTTGATGGTCATCATCGTTCTGGCGGTCATTCTGAAGTTCTGACGGCCATTCCCGCACGGGTTTGACTCGGGTGGCAGCTGGCCTTATGTAAGAGGTAACCCATCCGACCGGATGGCGCATCTTCCTGTTTGAAATTCAATGCTGTGCCGCACCCTTGCGGCCAAGGTCCGTATAATCATGACAACCGAATCCCTGAATCTGTCCGATCTGAAGGCGAAAAGCCCCAAAGACCTTCTGGCCATGGCCGAAGAGCTCGAGATCGAAAACGCCTCGACCATGCGCAAGGGCGAGATGATGTTCCAAATCCTGCGCGAACGCGCGGACGAGGGTTGGACCGTGGGCGGTGACGGCGTGCTTGAGGTGCTGCAGGACGGCTTCGGCTTTCTGCGCTCGCCCGAGGCGAACTATCTGCCCGGCCCGGACGACATCTATGTCTCGCCTGACATGATCCGCCAGCATTCGCTGCGCACTGGTGACACGGTTGAGGGCGAGATAAAGGCTCCGGACGAGAATGAGCGCTATTTCGCGCTGACGAAGGTGACCAAGATCAACTTCGAAGACCCGGAAAAGGCCAAGCACAAGATCCTGTTCGACAACCTGACGCCGCTCTATCCGGATGAGCGGTTGAAGATGGAGATCGAAGATCCGACCATCAAGGACAAATCCGCCCGTGTGATCGACTTGGTCGCGCCGATCGGCAAGGGCCAGCGGTCGCTGATCGTGGCGCCGCCGCGGACCGGTAAGACGGTGATCCTGCAGAACATCGCGCACTCGATCGAAAAGAACCACCCGGAATGCTACCTGATCGTCCTGTTGATCGACGAACGCCCGGAAGAGGTGACCGACATGCAGCGCTCGGTGAAGGGCGAGGTGGTGTCGTCGACCTTTGACGAACCCGCATCGCGCCACGTCGCCGTGTCGGAAATGGTGATCGAAAAAGCCAAGCGTCTGGTCGAACATAAGCGAGATGTTGTTATTCTTCTCGATTCGATCACAAGACTTGGTAGGGCCTTCAACACCGTGGTGCCGTCCTCGGGCAAGGTTCTGACTGGTGGTGTGGATGCGAACGCGTTGCAAAGGCCCAAGCGGTTCTTCGGCGCGGCGCGCAACATCGAAGAAGGCGGATCGCTGACCATCATCGCCACCGCGCTGATCGACACCGGCAGCCGCATGGACGAAGTCATCTTCGAAGAATTCAAGGGCACCGGTAACTCGGAAATCGTTCTGGACCGCAAGATCGCCGACAAACGCGTGTTCCCGGCAATCGACATCCTGAAATCCGGCACCCGGAAAGAGGATTTGCTGGTCGACAAGGCGGATCTGCAGAAGACCTTCGTTCTGCGTCGGATCCTCAACCCGATGGGCACCACCGACGCGATCGAGTTCCTGCTGTCCAAGCTGAAACAGACCAAGACCAATGCCGAGTTCTTCGACTCGATGAATACCTGATACGGTCTTGTCACCGACTCGGGGCCTTTGAATGGATACGATATTCGCCTTGGCCAGCGCGCAGGGCAAAGCAGGTGTGGCGGTCATCCGTCTGTCCGGGCCGTTGGCGCATCGGGCCGCGGCGGATCTGTCGGGCGGTGACTTGCCGGCGCGCGGAATGCGGGTGCGCGAGTTTCGTGCGCCTGACGGCTCGCGCCTGGACGATGGCCTGGTGCTGACCTTTCAAGAGCCGGCCAGTTTCACCGGCGAAGACGTGGCCGAACTTCAGATCCACGGTAGTACGGCCGCGGTCAACGCCGTGTTGCGCACACTGGCCGACATGGATGGGTTGCGGATGGCCGAGCCCGGCGAGTTCACCCGGCGTGCGCTCGAAAACGGCAAACTGGATCTGGCCCAGGTGGAGGGCCTGGCCGATTTGATCGATGCGGAAACCGAGGCGCAGCGCAAACAGGCCCAGACAATCCTGGCCGGAGAGTTGGGGAACCTGGCTGAAAGGTGGCGGCGTGACCTGATCCGGGCGGCCTCGCTGCTTGAGGCGGTGATCGATTTTGCCGACGAGGAGGTTCCCACAGATGTGACGCCCGAGGTGCGGCAGTTGATTGCCGGGGTGATGGTGGATCTGGACCGCGAGTCGCGTGGGGTGAGAATTGCCGAGCGCATTCGGACCGGTTTCGAGGTGGCGATCGTGGGGCCGCCGAATGCCGGTAAATCAACGCTCTTGAATGCCTTGGCCGGACGCGATGCGGCGATCACCTCGGAATATGCCGGCACCACGCGCGACGTGATCGAGGTTCGGATGGATCTGGCCGGCTTGCCGGTGACTTTGCTGGACACGGCCGGCTTGCGAGAAACCCGGGATCATGTCGAAAGTCTGGGCATTGCTTTGGCGCGGGACAGGGCGGACAAGGCCGATCTGCGGGTTTTTCTGACCGAAGATCCCGATCAGCTGGGAATCGCTTTTCAGCCCGGAGATATCCACGTTCTGCCGAAATCCGATCTGCGCGGCGAATCCGAGTCCGGTGTTTCAGGCAAGACCGGGCAGGGCGTCGATCGGTTGATAGACCAGATATCGCGTGTTTTGCGCGAACGAACCGCAACATCTGGAATCGCGACAAGAGAACGCCATCGAAGCGCCATGCAGCGCGCTTCTGCGGCTTTGACCGAATCGTTGAAGGTTCTGGAATCGGGTCCCGACCTATATGATATTGCAGCGGAAGAATTGCGCACTGCCATCCGCGCGCTGGAGTCCCTTGTGGGCCGGGTCGATGTCGAAAACCTGCTGGACGAGATTTTCGCCAGCTTCTGTCTTGGGAAATAGGGAGTGTTTCACGTGAAACATTCACAGTTTGATGTCGTGGTAATCGGGGCCGGCCACGCCGGTGCCGAGGCCGCTCATGCCGCCGCGAGAATGGGCGCGAATACAGCGCTGGTCACGCTGTCCGAGACGGATATCGGTGTAATGTCGTGCAACCCGGCCATTGGAGGGTTGGGCAAGGGTCATCTGGTCCGCGAGATCGATGCCTTGGACGGAGTCATGGGCCGCGTCGCGGACCGGGCCGGCATCCAGTTTCGCCTGCTCAACCGCCGCAAGGGGCCTGCCGTTCAGGGGCCACGCGCTCAGGCAGACCGGGCATTGTATCGGGCGGCCATGCAGACGGAAACACGGAAGCGCCAAAACCTGATCGTCGTGACCGGCGAAGTCGTTGATTTCCGGATGGATGGACCGCGTGTAGCCGGGGTTGTTCTGGGCGATGGTTCGGAGATTCCGGCGAAAGCTGTGATCCTGACGTCTGGCACGTTCCTTCGGGGGATGATTCATATCGGCGATGTCCAGCGCCCTGGCGGACGCATGGGCGACCGGCCCTCGGTCAGGTTGGCCGAACGTCTTGACAGCTATGACCTTCCGATGGGCCGTTTGAAGACCGGAACCCCGCCGCGCCTGGATGGGCGTACAATTGACTGGAGCGGGCTGGAGCACCAAGAAGGGGATCCCGACCCAACCTTGTTTTCCTTCTTGTCGAAGGCGGTAGAAGCGCCGCAGATCGCGTGCGGGATCACCCATACTAACAGCCGCACCCATGACATCATCGAGAAAAACCTGAAGCGCTCGGCCATGTATGGTGGTCATATCGAAGGCGTTGGCCCGCGCTACTGCCCGTCGATCGAGGACAAAATCGTGCGTTTTGCGGAAAAGGACTCGCATCAGATTTTTCTCGAGCCCGAAGGCGTCAACGACCACACGATCTACCCCAATGGGATTTCGACGTCGCTTCCTCAGGATGTACAGGTTGAATACGTCCGGACGATCAAAGGATTGGAAAGCGCCGAGATCCTTCAGCCCGGCTATGCGATCGAATATGACTATATCGACCCGCGCGTATTGACGGCATCTTTGTCGCTGCCGGATATCCCAGGCCTATATCTTGCGGGTCAGATCAATGGTACCACAGGATATGAGGAGGCGGCGGCGCAAGGACTGGTTGCCGGTCTGAATGCCGCGTTGGCCGTCAAAGGGCGAGAGCCGGTCCATTTCACCCGTTCCAACAGTTATATCGGCGTGATGATTGATGATTTGACCACCCGCGGTGTTGCAGAGCCCTATCGGATGTTCACGTCCCGGGCCGAGTTCCGCCTGTCACTGCGCGCGGACAACGCCGATCAACGGTTAACACCTGTTGGTCTGGAGATCGGGTGCGTGAGCGAGACGCGCCGGGCGGCATTTGAAGATAAGATGGAAAAACTGGACACGGTAAAGCAGAAGCTTTCCGGCCAAACTTTCACACCAAAGCAAATTCAATCCGTGGGAATTGACGTCAACCAAGATGGAAATCGGCGTGACGGTATGGCGATCCTTGCTTTCCCATCGGTATGTTTCGAAGACCTGATGCCTTTGGTCGATGGGCTGGAGGATGTTGAACCTGATATCAGGCGGCAGATTGAGCGTGACGCGCTGTATGCGAACTACATCGCGCGTCAGCAGAAGGATGTTGAAGCATTGAAGCGGGATGAAGCCTATGAAATCCCAATGGATTTCGACTACTTCGCGCTAGAAGGGCTATCTTCTGAGATGAAACAGAAGCTGTCTCATGCGCGTCCAGCCAACATTGCGCAGGCCAGTCGGATCGAAGGTGTGACGCCCGCTGCTTTGACCTTGGTTCTCGCAAAGCTCCGCCGGGATCAAAAAGCGCGGCACGCATGACCTCCAGTTTCATACCGACGCCGGACAGCTTGAGTGTTTCACGTGAAACATTCGATCGGCTGCGCCTATATGTCGATCTGTTGAAAAAATGGAATCCCAGAATTAACTTGGTGTCTCGCAGCACACTGGCCGAGTCATGGTCGCGTCACATTCTGGATTCGGTTCAAGTCTTTCGTCAGGTGGACAAATTTGACCACTGGGTGGACCTTGGAAGCGGCGGGGGCTTTCCAGGCCTCGTTTGCGCTGTCATGGCCATTGAGACTCAGCCCCAGGCACGGTTTACCCTTGTCGAAAGCGATCAACGAAAATCGGCCTTTCTGCGGACGGTCATACGCGAGACAGGTGCAAACTGTTCGGTCATCATCAGGCGAATCGAATTGGCGGACCCGCTGAATGCCGACGTCCTGTCGGCCCGAGCCTTGGCCGATCTGACGACGCTTTTGTCTTTTTGTGACAGGCATTTGCAAAAAAACGGCGTTGCACTGTTCCCGAAAGGTGCCATCTGGAAAAAAGAGCTGGAGGATGCGCAGCGGGAATGGAAATTCGACGCCGAGCCGATTAAAAGTTTGACTGAAGCTCAGGCTGTCATCCTCAAGATCAAAGGAGTCTCACGTGGTTGATCTGTCGCGCCCGGCCGGACCTCGGATTATCGCCGTGGCCAACCAAAAAGGCGGGGTGGGAAAGACGACGACGGCAATCAATCTGGCAGCCGGCTTGGCCGAAGCGGGCTGCAAGGTGCTCGTGGTCGATTTGGACCCGCAAGGCAACGCGTCCACGGGCTTGGGGGTCGAGGACCGGGATTGGACGACCTATGACCTGATTCTCGATGAGGCGCCGCTGGAAGCGGTTGTGCAGGAAACCGAGCTGGAAAACCTGTACATCATTCCGGCGACTGTCGATCTGAGCTCGGCTGATATCGAACTGATTTCGAATGAAAAACGCAGCTATCTTCTGCACGATGCTCTGCGCCAGCCAGCAATTGATGCTTTTGGGCTGGATTTCATCCTGATCGACTGCCCGCCGTCGCTGAACCTTCTGACGGTTAACGCGATGGTCGCGGCGCATTCTGTTCTGGTCCCATTGCAGAGCGAGTTCTTTGCGCTGGAAGGTCTGTCGCAACTTATGCTGACGATCCGCGAGGTTCGTCAGACCGCGAATCCCGATCTCAGAATCGAAGGTGTTGTGTTGACCATGTATGACAACCGCAACAACTTGTCCCGGCAAGTCGAAAAGGACGCGCGTGACAATCTGGGCGAGATGGTATTTAAAACCAAGATACCCAGAAACGTAAGGGTCAGCGAGGCACCGTCTTTTGCGATGCCGGTGTTGCAGTATGACTCGGGGTCTTTGGGCGCCATGGCCTATCGACACCTGGCGCGCGAGATCATGCAGAAGAACAAGAAAATGGCTGTCTGAACGGCTGTCAGGAGGGCGAAGTGAGCGCCAAAAAGGCAAAACCCAGGGGGCTGGGGCGCGGGTTGTCCGCTTTGATGGCGGATGTCACGCAGGATCCGCAGGGGCAGGTATCTGCCGCGCCGCGTCGACCGGACATGAAAGTTCCGATCGAAAAGCTGCGGGCCAACCCCAACCAGCCGCGCCGCACCTTTTCGCAAGAGCAGTTGGACGAGCTGGCCGCCTCGGTCAAGGAAAAGGGCATCATCCAGCCCCTGATCGTGCGTCCCGTCGAGGGCGGCCAATACGAGATCGTCGCCGGTGAACGCCGGTGGCGCGCCGCGCAGATGGCGCAACTGCATGACATTCCTGTTATCGTGCGTGAGTTCGACGACACCGAGGTGCTGGAAGTCGCCATCATCGAAAACATCCAGCGCGCTGATCTGAATGCCGTGGAAGAGGCCGCAGGCTACAAACAGTTGATGGATCGGTTTGGACACACGCAAGAGAAACTGGCCGAAGCCCTGGGAAAGAGCCGCAGCCACATTGCCAACCTGTTGCGACTGCTGTCACTGCCCGGAGACGTTCAAGCCCTTGTCGTTGAAGGAAAATTGTCGGCCGGACATGCCCGCGCGCTGATTACGTCGGAAAACCCGTCCGAGTTGGCGAAGACCGTGGTCAAAGAGGGGTTGTCGGTTCGGGCGACCGAAGCCCTAGTCAAAAAGCAACAGCAGAGCAACACGGACAAGCCCGCGCCGCGCTCCCGCAACTTGAATGCGGGCAAGGATGCCGACACGCGGGCGCTGGAAAAGGACCTGTCCGCTATCCTGGCGATGAAGGTGGTCATCAACCACAAGCCGGGAACCGAGACGGGGCAGGTCGTGCTGACCTATGAAAACCTGGACCAGCTGGATGATCTCTGTGCCAAGCTCAGCCGCTAGGGCGTGACCAGATAAAGATCATGACCGCGCCCAGGGTCACGGCCTGAATGATCAGGACATGGACCGGAACCGAAACCAGAACGGACAGGCCAAAGACGGCGGCGACCGACAGGGTTGCCGCCTTTTTTGCCGCCGGCCGGATCGCACCCGAGCTCTGCCAGTCGACGATCAGCGGGCCGAAGGTGCGATGCGTCAGCAGCCAGGTGTGCAACCGGCTTGAGGACCGCGCGAAGAAAAACGCCGCCAGCAGCAGGAACGGAACCGTGGGCACCAAGGGAAGGACGACCCCGACCATCGCAAGCGCGACGCAGAGCAATCCCAATGTGGCCCACAGATAGTGCATCTCTACTCCAGCAATTCTCGGATCACCGCATTCAGAACGGCGCGGCCGTCCGCGGTGGCAGCCAGACGGTTTTCCTGTTGGGTGATCATTCCGATTTCCTGCAGATAGTCCAGTTTGGTCTGCGGCAAAGAGCGCCCGGCTAAACGGCTAAAACGGTCCATATCTAGACCTTCCGTCAATCGAAGACACATCATGAGGTATTCGTTCGCTTGTTCTTCAGCGGTCAGTGGGGTCCGCAGCTTCTCGCCATTTCCCTGCTCGGCGGCATTCAGCCACGCGGTCGGTGCCAGATGCGTTTCGGTTGCGATCCGTTGGCCGTTCACCGTGATCCGCCCATGGGCGCCCGGTCCGATGCCGACATAATCGCCATAGCGCCAATAGATCAGGTTGTGCCGCGACTCGGCCCCGGGGGCGGCGTGGTTCGACACCTCGTAGGCGGGCATGCCGTGGGCCTCGCAGATCTCTTGCGTGGTCAGATACATGTCGGCGGCGTTATCGTCCTCGGGCAGGCCACGCAGCTTGCCGACCGAATAGCGGTCGCCGAATGCGGTGCCTGCCTCGATGGTCAGCTGGTACAGCGACAAATGGTCGATCGCCATCGACAGCGCCTCGGTCAGCTCGGCGCGCCAGGCTTCAAGCGTCTGGTACTGGCGGGCATAGATCAGGTCAAAGCTGACCCGGTCGAAACAGGTGCGGGCGATGTCGAAGGCGGCACGTGCCTCGGCCACGCTGTGGATGCGGCCCAGCCGCCTCAGATCTTCGTCATTCATCGCCTGAATGCCCATCGAGATCCGGTTCACACCGGCATCGCGATAGGCGGCGAACCGTCCGGCCTCGACCGAGCCGGGATTGGCCTCGAGCGTGATTTCCATGTCATTGGCGGGCCGCCAAAGGCTGCGGGCGTTGTTGATCACGGCGGCGACGGTTTCGGGCGCCATCAGCGACGGGGTGCCACCGCCAAAGAAGATGGTATTCAGAACCCGGTCGGGGGTTTCGGCCGCAGATCGCTTCAGTTCGGACAGGTATGCGTCAAGCCATTGTTTTTGATCGATATTTCTGGAAACATGGCTGTTGAAATCGCAATAGGGGCACTTGGCCTCGCAAAAGGGCCAGTGCACGTACAGGCCAAAGCCCCCGTTGCGCCAATCATCCGCCAAAGCAGCCTTTCACGAACAGCTCGACCGCGCGGGCGCGGTGGCTGATCTTGTTCTTTTCCCACCGATCCATCTCGGCAAAGGTCTGGTCATATCCTTCAGGAACGAACATCGGGTCATAGCCGAACCCGTCCTTGCCGCGGATCGGCCAGACCAGATGACCGGGTGCTACGCCCTCGAACACCTCGTCATGGCCGTCGGGCCAGGCCAGAACCAGCGTACAGCGGAATTGGGCGGTGCGTGGATGCGGTGCGTTTCGCGCCTCAAGCTCGTTATGGGCGCGGGTCATGGCCATCAGGAAATCGCGGCCATTTCCGGTTTCGGCCCAGTCGGCCGTGTACACGCCCGGCGCGCCGTCCAGCGCATCGATGGTGATACCGGAATCGTCGGACAGGGCGGGCAAGCCGGTGGCCCGGGCGGCGGCGTGGGCCTTGATGCGCGCGTTGCCGACGAACGTGTCCTCGGTTTCTTCGGGTTCGGGAAGGTTCATCTCAGCCGCGCCCACGACCGTCACGCCAAAGGGCTCGAGCAGATGGGCCATCTCCTCGAGCTTGCCTTTGTTGTGCGTGGCCACCAGCAGCCGATCGCCTTCAAACCGGCGGGTCATGCGGTGGCAGCCCGTTGCGCGGCCACCAGCTCGGACACGCCTTTTTCGGCCAATTCCATCAGATGGTCCATCTGCGTGCGGCTGAAGACGGAACCTTCGGCGCTCATCTGCACCTCGATCAGCTTGCCGGAGCCGGTCATGATGAAGTTGCCGTCGACGCCAGCCTCGCTGTCCTCTGGATAATCCAGATCCAGAACCGGCTGGCCGGCATAGATTCCGCAGGATACGGCCGCCACCGGATCGACCAGCGGGTCCGTGATCACGTCGCCGGCCTTCATCAGCTTATTGACCGCCAGCCGCAGCGCGACCCAACCGCCGGTGATCGAGGCGCAGCGGGTCCCACCATCGGCCTGCAGCACGTCACAGTCGACGGTGATCTGGCGTTCGCCCAGGGCGACGCGATCCACCCCGGCGCGCAGGGCACGGCCGATCAGGCGCTGGATCTCGACGGTCCGGCCACCCTGTTTGCCGCTGGCGGCCTCGCGCCGCATCCGGGTGTTGGTCGCGCGGGGCAGCATACCGTATTCGGCGGTGACCCAGCCCAAGCCCGACCCCTTGATGAAGGGCGGCACGCGATCTTCGATCGTGGCGGTGCACAAAACATGGGTGTCGCCGATCTTGATCAGGCAGGAACCTTCGGCATGTTTGGTAAACCCGGTCTCGATTGAAACCGGGCGCATTTCGCTTAAATCTCGTCCAGAGGGTCGCATGAGATATCCTTTGTCTGCTGGCTTGGGGATACCGCCCGGCGCGGCAGCGATGCAACCCCGATTGACCTTTCTGTTGGCAGCTATTTAATGACCATCCAGCAAAAGGATCGCCGATGAGTGAAGCGAGCAAAATTCTGGACGAGATGAACGACCGGTCGCGCGAGGTGTTCCGGCTGATCGTCGAGAACTATCTCGAAAGCGGCGAGCCGGTCGGAAGCCGGACGTTGACCCGGTCGCTGAGCGAGAAGGTCAGCGCCGCGACTGTGCGCAACGTGATGCAGGATCTGGAATTTCTGGGCCTGTTGGACAGCCCCCATGTCAGCGCCGGGCGGGTGCCGACCCAGATGGGGCTGCGCATGTTCGTGGACGGGCTGCTGGAAGTCAGCGACCTGGGCGAGGAAGACCGGCAGAAGCTGGACGAAACCTTGGGCAGCAACGCAGGCGATGTCAGCGGCATGCTCGACCGGGTCGGCGCGGCGCTGTCGAACGTGACGCGCGGAGCGTCTTTGGTTCTGACGCCCAAGCACGAGGCCGAGATCAAGCATATCGAATTCGTGTCCTTGGGCCATGACCGGGCGCTTGTGGTTCTGGTGTTCTCGGACGGGCACGTGGAAAACCGTCTGTTCACGCCGCCACCTGGGCAGACGCCCAGCTCGATGCGCGAGGCGGCCAATTTCCTCAACGCCCTGATCGAGGGCCGCACGCTGTCCGATGTGCGCCGCATGATCCAGACCGAGATTGCCGCGCGCCGCCAGGAGATCGACGTGCTGGCGCGTGAGTTGGTCGAAAGCGGCCTTGCGGCCTGGGAGGGCGACGAGACGGACTCAGCGCGGCTGATCGTGCGCGGGCGGGCGAATCTGCTGGGCGATACCGGTCAGGAGGAAGAGCTGGAGCGGATTCGGGTCCTATTCGACGATCTTGAGCGCAAGCGCGATATCGCCGAATTCCTGGAATTGACCGAAGAAGGTGAAGGCGTGCGCATTTTTATAGGTTCCGAGAACAAACTTTTCTCACTTTCGGGTTCCTCTTTGGTGGTGTCTCCTTATATGAACGCTGATCGAAAGATAATCGGCGCCGTTGGCGTGATCGGGCCGACCCGTCTGAACTATGGGCGGATCGTGCCGATCGTGGACTATACGGCGCAGCTGGTCGGCAAGCTGATTTCCGACCGGAGCTAGAGGATAAAAGATGGCAGAGCCGAAGAACGAAGAATTTCTGGACGACATTGCAACTGCCGAGGCGGAAGAACTGGCCGAGGAATTGGCCGAGATCAGCGAGGAAGCGCTGGAACTGGATGCCCTGAAGGCCGAGCGCGACGAGCTGCGCGACAAGTTCATGCGCGCCTTGGCGGATGCGGAAAACGCACGCAAGCGCGGCGACAAGGCCCGCCGCGAGGCGGAACAGTATGGCGGGTCCAAGCTGGCGCGTGACATGCTGCCGGTCTATGACAGCATGAAGCGCGCGCTCGAGGCCGCGAGCGACGAGCAGCGCGAAGTTGCCGCCGGTCTGATCGAAGGCGTCGAGCTGACGATGCGCATGCTCAAGGACGTGTTCAAGAAACACGGGATCGAGGTGATCGCGCCCGAGGTTGGCGACAAGTTCGATCCGAACGTGCACGAAGCCATGTTCGAGGCCCCGGTGCCGGGCACCAAGGCGGGCGAGATCATCCAGGTTTCAGCCGAAGGATTCATGTTGCATGACCGCCTGCTGCGTCCGGCGCAGGTTGGCGTGTCTTCCACGCCGGCGAGCTGAAACGAGCCCTAGGGCGCATGCCTTCGGCGAGAGTATTTGGGAAAAGATGAAGGGGCGGTCAGGATCTGGCCGCCTCTTTCAGTTTGTAGATCAGGTCCAGCGCCTCGCGGGGGGTTAGGTCGTCCGGCAGGATCTGGTCCAGAATATCGGTGACCGGTGAGGCCTTCGCAGCCGGTGGCGGCGGGGGCGGTGCGGCGGAAAACAGCGGCAGATCGTCGATCAGGGCTTTTTGTCTTTCCCCCTCCCGTTCGCTCTTTTCCAATTGCTCAAGCACAACGCGCGCGCGCTCGACGACCGAGGCGGGAAGGCCGGCCAGCTGCGCCACCTGCACGCCATAGGAGCGGTCGGCCGCGCCCTTGTGAACCTCGTGCAGGAAGATCACTTCGCCCTCCCACTCCTTGACCGCGACGGTGGCATTTTCGACGCCTTCCAGCTTGCCGGCCAGTGCGGTCAGCTCGTGGTAATGGGTGGCGAACAGCGCGCGGCAGCGGTTGGCGGCGTGCAGATGTTCCAGCGTGGCCCAGGCGATGGACAGGCCGTCATAGGTGGCGGTGCCGCGACCGATCTCGTCGAGGATCACCAGCGCCCGGTCATCGGCCTGATTTAGGATGGCCGCGGTTTCCACCATCTCGACCATGAAGGTCGATCGCCCCCGCGCCAGATCGTCGGAGGCGCCCACGCGGCTGAACAGCTGGCTGACCAGCCCGATATGCGCGCGCTCGGCCGGAACGAAACTGCCCATTTGTGCCAGCAGGGCAATCAGCGCATTCTGGCGCAGGAAGGTCGACTTACCGGCCATGTTGGGGCCGGTCAGCAGCCAGATGGCCGCGCCGTCCTCGGCGCTGAGGTCGCAGTCATTGGCGATGAAGGCATCACCGGATTGCTGGCGCAGCGCGTGCTCCACCACCGGGTGGCGGCCCGCGACGATATCAAAGGCGCGCGAGCCGTCCACCTGTGGGCGGCACCAGTTCTCGCCCCGCGCCAGATCGGCCAGCGCGGTGGTCAGGTCCAGCTCGGCCAGCCCCTTCGCGGCCTGGTTGATGCGGGCCGCCTGCGCCAGAATCTCGTCAGAAAGCCTTTGATAGAGCCGCTTTTCGATCTCCAATGCCAAATTGCCGGCGTTCAGGATGCGGGTTTCGATCTCGCTGAGCTCAACCGTAGTAAAGCGTACCTGATTGGCAGTGGTCTGCCGGTGGATATAGGTCTCGCTGAAGGGTGGGTTCAGCATCTTTTCGGCATGGGTGGCCGTGGTTTCGATGAAATAGCCCAGCACGTTGTTGTGCTTGATCTTCAGCGAGGCGATGCCGGTGTGTTCGGCGTATTTCTGTTGAAACCCGGCAATGACCGAGCGCCCCTCGTCGCGCAGGGTGCGGGCTTCGTCCAGTTCGGCGTCGAAACCCGGCGCGATGAAGCCGCCATCGCGCGCCAGCAACGGCGGGTCGGCGACCAACGCCTGATTCAGCAGGTCGAGCAGGTTGTCGAAGCCCACGAGGTTCTGAACCGCGGTTGCCAGCAGCACCGGCAGGTCCTGACCGGCGCAGATCTCGGCAATCGCCTGCGCCTGGGTCAGCCCATTGCGGATCGCGGCCAGATCGCGTGGGCCGCCGCGCTCCAGCGACAGGCGCGACAGGGCGCGGTCCAGATCGGGCGTCTTGCGCAAGGCTTCGCGCAGATCGGCGGCGATCAGGCTGTCCTGGGCGGCAAAATCGACCGCATCCAGCCGCGCGTGGATCACGTCCAGATTGCGCGAGGGGCTGGACAGGCGTTGTTCCAACAGGCGCGCGCCGCCCGGGGTCACCGTGCGATCCACCACCGACAGCAGCGATCCGGCCCGTCCGCCCGATAAGGACCGTGTCAGTTCAAGGTTCCGGCGGGTGGCCGCGTCGATCTGCACGACGCGATCCTCGGATTCCTTCATCGGCGTCTGCAGAAGCGGCAGTTTGCCCTTCTGCGTGATTTCCAAATAGTCGATCAGCGCGCCCATAGCCGAGATCTCGGCCCGGCCAAAGCTGCCGAACGCGTCCAGCGTGCCCACGTGAAACAACCGACAGATGCGTTTTTCTGCCGCAGTGCTGTCGAAACTGGCCCGCCCGACGGGGGTCAGCGCGATGCCAAGATCTTCGACCGTGTCGCGCAGATTAACCTCGGCGCCATCGGCCACGATCAGCTCGGACGGGGCCAGCCGGGCCAGCTCGGGGCTCAGCCGGACCGAGGTCAGCGGCATCACGTGAAACGCCCCGGTCGAGATGTCGGCCCAGGCCAGCGCGGCCTCGTCACGCACCTCGGCATAGGCGGCCAGAAAGTTGTGGCGGCGGGCCTCCAGCAGGGCGTCCTCGGTCAGGGTGCCGGGGGTGACAAGGCGCACCACATCGCGCTTTACCACCGATTTAGAGCCTCTTTTCTTGGCCTCGGCCGGGCTTTCCATCTGTTCGCACACGGCGACGCGAAAGCCCTTGCGGATCAGCGTCAGCAGATAGCCCTCGGCCGAATGCACCGGCACGCCGCACATCGGGATGTCTTCGCCATTGTGCTTGCCGCGCTTGGTCAGGGCGATGTCCAGCGCCTCGGCGGCGTTCACGGCATCCTCGAAGAACATCTCGTAGAAATCGCCCATGCGATAGAACAGCAGGGCGTCTTTGTGGGCCTCTTTGATTTCCAGGTATTGCGCCATCATCGGCGTGACGTTGGACAAGGCTGCTCCCCTCTGGCGTATTCCGGCGCGACCTTACAAATCCACCAACCGCGACGAAAGGTGAAATCGCATAGTCGTTGAGGCGCGCCCCCGCCTGCGGTATGAGGCGAAAAGCCCCGAAGCCATGGAACCGACCGTCAAAATGCCCAAAGCGAAGATCACCAAAGAAGAGGCGCTGGCCTTTCACCTGGAACCCACCCCCGGAAAGTGGGAGGTGCAGGCCACCGTTCCCATGACCACGCAGCGCGATCTGTCGCTGGCCTACAGCCCCGGCGTGGCGGTTCCATGTGAAGCCATCGCGGAAAACCCCGAGACCGCCTATGACTATACCAACAAGGGCAACCTCGTGGCCGTGATCTCGAACGGGACGGCGGTTCTGGGGCTGGGCAATCTGGGCGCGTTGGGGTCCAAGCCGGTGATGGAGGGCAAATCCGTCCTGTTCAAGCGCTTCGCCGACGTGAACTCGATCGATATCGAGCTGGACACCGAAGACCCCGACGAATTCTGCCGCGCGGTCAAGCTGATGGGGCCGACCTTTGGCGGCATCAATTTGGAAGACATCAAGGCGCCCGAGTGCTTCATCATCGAGCAGCGCCTGAAGGAAGAGATGGACATCCCCGTCTTTCACGACGATCAACACGGCACGGCGGTGATCTGTGCGGCGGGGCTGATCAACGCGCTGCACATCTCGGGCAAGAAGATCGAGGATGTGAAGATCGTCCTCAACGGGGCCGGGGCAGCGGGGATCGCCTGTATCGAACTGCTCAAGGCGATGGGTGCCCGGCATGAAAACTGCATCGTCTGTGACACCAAGGGCGTGATCTATCAGGGCCGGACCGAGGGCATGAACCAGTGGAAATCGGCCCACGCGATTGCGACCGAGCTGCGCACGCTGGAAGAGGCCATGAAAGGCGCCGACGTGTTCCTGGGCGTATCCGTCAAAGGCGCTGTCACGCAAGAGATGGTCGCCAGCATGGCCGACAATCCTGTGATCTTCGCCATGGCCAACCCCGATCCGGAAATCACCCCGGAAGAGGCACACGAGGTGCGCGTTGACGCCATCGTGGCCACCGGGCGCAGCGATTACCCCAACCAGGTCAACAACGTTCTGGGCTTTCCCTACCTGTTCCGCGGGGCGCTGGACATCCACGCCCGCGCCATCAATGACGAGATGAAGATCGCCTGCGCCCACGCGCTGGCCCGTCTGGCACGCGAGGACGTGCCCGACGAGGTGGCGCTGGCCTATGGCAAGTCACTGACCTTCGGGCGCGACTACATCATTCCCACGCCGTTTGACCCGCGCCTGATCTACCGCATTCCGCCCGCCGTCGCGAAGGCGGGGATGGATACCGGCGCGGCCCGGCGGCCGATCATCGACATGGAGGCCTATGAGCTGAGCCTCAAGTCGCGCATGGACCCGACCGCCAGCATTCTGCGCGGCCTCAACGCCCGGGCCCGCGCGGCGCAAAGCCGGATGATCTTTGCCGAGGGCGACGATCCGCGGGTTCTGCGGGCGGCGGTGATGTATCAGCGGTCGGGCTTCGGCAAGGCGCTGGTCGTGGGCCGGCCCGACGACGTGAAGACCAAGCTGGAAGCCGCCGGTCTGGGCGACGCGGTGCGCGAATTGGAGGTGGTCAATGCCGCCAACACCACGCATCTCGATGCCTACAAGGACTTTCTGTACCAGCGACTGCAGCGTAAAGGCTTTGACCGCAAGGACATCCACCGCCTGGCCGCGCGCGACCGGCATGTGTTCTCGGCCCTGATGCTGGCGCATGGGCATGGCGACGGTCTGGTGACCGGGGCCACCCGCAAGTCGGCGCATGTGCTGGACCGCATCAGCCATGTGTTCGACGCCGACGCCGCCCATGGCGCTGCCGGGATCACCGCGCTGCTGCACAAGGGCCGGATCGTGCTGATCGGCGACACGCTGGTGCATGAATGGCCCGACGAGAACGATCTGGCGACGATTGCCGAACGCGCCGCCACGGTTGCCCGCCACATGGGGCTGGAGCCTCGGGTGGCGTTTGTCAGCTTCTCGACCTTCGGGTATCCGGTGTCCGAGCGGACCGAAAAGCTGTACAAGGCCCCACAAGTGCTGGAGGCGCGCGGCGTCGATTTCGAATACGAAGGCGAAATGACCGTCGACGTGGCGCTGAACGCCCACCAGCAAGAGGCCTATCCCTTCTGCCGCCTGACCGGGCCGGCCAACATCCTGATCGTGCCCGCGCGGCACTCGGCGTCGATTTCCACCAAGCTGATGCAGGAAATGGCCGGGGCCACGGTGATCGGCCCGATCCTGACCGGCATCGACAAGCCGATCCAGATCTGTTCGACCGGCTCGACCGCGAATGACATCCTGAACATGGCCATCCTGGCCTCGTGCGACATGGCGTGATCCAATGGCAATCTGGAACCTTGGCTCGATCAATGCTGACACGGTCTATGCGCTGCCGCACCTGCCGGCGCCGGGTGAAACCCTGGCGGCCAGCGGGTTGCAGAGGTTTCTGGGCGGCAAAGGTGCGAACATGTCTGTTGCGGCGGCACGGGCCGGGGCGCATGTGCGCCACATCGGCGCCGTGGGGTCCGACGGGCTGTGGGCGCGCGACCGGTTGACCGAATACGGGGTCGACACGCGGCACATCGCGCAGGTCGATCAGCCCACGGGCCATGCGATCATCGCCGTGGATGCGCAGGGGGAAAACCTGATCATCCTGTACCCCGGCGCCAACCACGCGATCGGGGCCGATCAGGTTTCCGCCGCGCTGACAGACTCTGACACGGGCGATCTTCTGGTTTTCCAGAACGAGACCACCGCACAGGTCGAGGCCGCGAAGCTGGGCCGCGAGCGGGGTCTGACGGTGTGCTATGCCGCAGCCCCCTTCAGCGCGCCGGCAGTGCAGGCGGTGTTGCCCTATCTGGATTTTCTGATCCTGAACGAGGTCGAGGCCGCCCAGCTGCAACAGGCCACGGGGCTGGCCCCGGCCGATCTGCCGGTCGAACATGTGATCGTCACGCTGGGGTCAAAAGGCGCCCGATATCATCAACGCGGCCAGTCGGCGGTTGAGTTTCCCGCCCACAAGGTCAAGGCCGTGGACACGACCGGGGCCGGGGACACCTTTACCGGATATGTCCTGGCCGGAATGGACCGGGGGATGCCGATGGCGCAGGCCATCACCCAAGCCAACCGGGCGGCGGCGTTGATGGTGATGCGGCCCGGCACGGCAGACGTCATTCCGGACCTGAAAGAGGTGCGCGAAGCCGTGTTGGATTAAGATCCGGCAAACGGCGCGGCGCTGCCCCACAGCTGCCGGACCCGCGCATCGCGGCCGCAGGCCTTGCGATACGCCTTGTAGGCATTCAGCTGGCGTTTCGGCCCGAACCGGGTGAACACCAGCTTTTTGCCCTTGTAGTAATCCTGATGGTAGGCCTCTGCCGGATAGAACACCCCAAGCGGCAGGATCGGTGTCACGATGGCCTGACCCAGCGCACGATTCGCTTCGGCTTTACTGCGTTCGGCCAAAGCTTTTTCGCCGGTGTTAGAGACGAAAATTGCGGTGCGATAGCTCTCACCCCGGTCACAGAACTGGCCTCCGGCATCGGTGGGATCGACCGAGCGGAAAAACAGGTTCAGCAAAGTTTCACGGGAAACGCGCGCCGGGTCGAAGGTGATCTGCACCGCCTCGTAATGGCCGGTGCCGCCGCTCGTGACCTGGCTGTAGGTGGGGTTCGGGGTCGTGCCGCCGGAATAGCCTGAAACCGCCTCGATCACGCCGGGTACGGACTCGAAATCGGCTTCGACGCACCAGAAACAGCCGCCGGCCACGGTCAGCGTCTCGGTCCCGGCCGCCGGGGCCGGCTGAGCGCGCAGGATCAGCGCAAACAGAAGGGTCAGCTTGATCTGGTCGAGGCAACGGGTCATGGTGGACCTCCTTTCCGCCTCAGGCTGCCGCGCAACGGGGCGGCTGACAATCGGCTGAAACGGTTTGTCACGCGGTGGTGAGACGAGTTTATCGCCTAGCCCAGAAGCTGCCCCAGCTTCATCGCGACGCCCATGTCGCCCGAGATCTTGAGCTTGCCCATCATCACCCCTGTCATCGGGTTCAGCTTGCCGGTCAGCAGTCTGCCCAGATTCTCGCGCGAGATGCGGATGGTGCAATCGGTCTCGCGGTCCTGGGTGGTGGCCGTGTTGTCGGCCAGGACGATCACGCCATCGGCGCCGCAATCAAACTTCAACGAGCCGTCAAAGCGCTTGTCGGCCAGTCCCTTCTGGAGTCCCTCAGCGATTTCCTGCAGCATCCCTGCCTCCCTTTTTTCGCACTTGCGTTCGGGGTGACAGAGGGCAGGGGCCGGGGCAAGCGTGACCTTACGGGAAACCGCTCAGCCCAGGGCCTGCTGCGTGCGCGGGCAGGGCTGCCCGTCGTAGAACGCATCCAGAACCGCCTGGAATTCGGGGGGCGCATCGGGCACGGTGCCGAACAAGGTCATGGACGACCGCAGCTTCTTGGCATCCACCTTGCTCAGAATCTTGGCCGGGTCCTTGCCGGCGTGGGTCAGCATCAGCCGGGCCACCTCGGTCAGGCGGCGGCGCAGTTCGGGGTGGGCCAGGTAGGCCGCAGCCTCGTCCAGATCCTCGATCCCGTAGAGCTGCGCCATGTGCGATTGGCCCAGCTCGGCCAGTTGCGGAAAGACGAACCACATCCAGTGGCTGGTCTTCCGCCCCTGTTCCAGTTCGCGCAGGACATCGGACCAGACCGTGTCCTGCGCTTCGATGAACATTTCCAGTTCGTCGTTTATGCCGCCATCCTCGGTCACTTGGACAACCGCTTGTCGCGCGCCGCCAGCAGCTTGAGCCGCAGGGCGTTCAACTGGATGAAGCCCGCGGCGTCTTTCTGGTCATAGGCGCCGGCGTCTTCTTCAAAAGTCACATGCGCCTCGGAATACAGCGAATGATCCGACCAGCGTCCCACGGTCGAGGCCAGACCCTTGTAGAGTTTCACGCGAACGGTGCCGGTGACATGTTCCTGGCTTTTGTCGATGGCGGCCTGCAACATCTCGCGCTCGGGGCTGTACCAGAAGCCGTTGTAGATCAGTTCCGCATATTGCGGCATCAGTTGGTCTTTCAGGTGCATCGCGCCGCGATCCATGGTGATGGATTCGATGCCGCGATGCGCTTCCAGCAGGATGGTGCCGCCCGGTGTTTCATAGATGCCGCGCGATTTCATGCCCACGAACCGGCCCTCGACCAGATCGAGACGGCCGATGCCGTGCTTGCCGCCGTATTCGTTCAGCTTGGTCAGCAGGGTGGCGGGGCTCATCGCCTCGCCATTGATGCTGACCGGGTCGCCTTTTTCAAAGCCGATCTCGATATATTCGGGCTCGTTCGGGGCGTCCTCGGGGTGGACGGTGCGCTGATAGACATAGTCGGGCGCCTGGACGGCGGGATCTTCCAGAACCTTGCCCTCGGACGAGGTGTGCAGCAGGTTTGCGTCCACCGAGAACGGCGCCTCGCCGCGCTTGTCCTTGGCGATCGGGATCTGGTGCGCCTCGGCAAATTCCAGCAGCTTGGTGCGGCTGGTCAAGTCCCACTCGCGCCAGGGCGCGATCACCTTGATGTCGGGGTTTAGCGCATAGGCCGCCAGCTCGAACCGCACCTGGTCGTTGCCCTTGCCGGTGGCGCCATGGGCCACCGCATCGGCGCCGGTTTCCTTAGCGATCTCGATCAGGCGTTTCGAGATCAGCGGACGCGCGATGGACGTGCCCAGCAGATAAAGCCCCTCGTACTGCGCATTGGCGCGGAACATCGGGAAGACGAAATCGCGGACGAACTCCTCGCGGATGTCCTCGATATAGATGTTCTCAGGCTTGATCCCCAGCAGCTCGGCCTTCTGGCGGGCGGGCTCCAGTTCTTCGCCCTGACCCAGATCGGCGGTGAAGGTCACGACCTCACAGCCGTACTCGGTCTGCAGCCATTTCAGGATGATCGAGGTATCAAGGCCACCGGAATAGGCCAGAACAACTTTCTTGGGCGCGGACATCTGACTTCCCCTTATGCGTAAGACGATTGGCCCCTAGCGGGTTTTCGACGTGGGGGCAAGAAGCAGTGGGTTGACCGGGTGCTGCGAATAAGCGCACACCAGAGACAATCAAAGATTGTCAAAGGGGTTTTTTGAATGCTTGGATGGAAGATTTTCGCCCATTCGCTGCGGATGGTGTTCGGCAACCTGCCGCAGGTTCTGCAAATCGTTCTTGGTCCGGCCGTGATCGGAACCGTCGTAGTCATCGGGCTGTTTCTGGTGTCCGGCATTCCGGTCGAAGCCTTTGACGACAGCGATACAGGATTGCCGCCCGAGGTGAATCCGGCATCATTCATCCTGTTCATCATACTCTTGGCGATCGTGATGCTTGTCACCATGGGCTGGATCGCCGTGGCGTGGCACCGCTTCATCCTGCTCGAGGAGTATCCCAGTGGGCTTCTGCCGACCTTCCGGTTCGACCGCATCTTGGCCTATTTCGGGCGCGGGCTGATGTTGATACTCCTGTTTGCGATCGGATACCTGCCGATGCTTGTGATGATCGGAATGTTGGGCGAGGGCGCGATCGCGGTTTCGATATTTCTGACGATCCTTTACATCGTGTTCCTGACCGTCTGCTTCTATCGGTTGTCCATCATCCTGCCTGCGGCCGCCATCGGCCATCCGATCACGCTGGGCGATGCGTGGAGCAACACCCAAGGCACCTGGGGCGCCATCCTCGTTTTGGTTCTGGTTTCGATCCTGTTCCAGTTCCTGGTGCAGCTGGCCGGCGGTGTTCTGTCGATGATTCCGGTTCTGGGGGTTCTGATCGCCGTGTTCTTCGGCATGGTGATCCTGCCGATGATCAGTGTCAGCATCCTGACCACGATGTATGGCGTGTTCATCGAAAAACGCGAACTGGGCTAATCGTCCGTACACTGATGTATTCCTTGCCCTTGTCGGCCTGATGGGGCAGGGAATGCGGCATGAGTGATTTCATGACCCGCGCCCGCGCCGCCGAACAGGCGATGCGCACCGTGTTTCCTGCAACCCCGTTGCAGCGCAATACTCATCTGTCAAAGAAATACGACGCCGACATCTGGCTGAAACGTGAAGACCTCAGCCCGGTGCGGTCCTACAAGATCCGCGGCGCGTTCAATGCCATGCGCAAACAGCAGGGGCAGGACCTGTTCGTCTGCGCCAGCGCCGGCAACCACGCGCAGGGCGTGGCGTTCATGTGCAAGCACATGGATGTGCGGGGCGTGATCTTCATGCCGGTCACCACGCCGCAGCAGAAGATCCAGAAAACTCGGATGTTCGGCGGCGACAACATCCAGATCCACCTGACCGGCGACTATTTCGACCACACGCTTGCCGCGGCTCAGGACTGGTGCGCGCAGCAGGGTGGGTATTTCCTGTCGCCCTTCGACGATGACGACGTGATCGAGGGGCAGGCCTCATTGGCCGTCGAAATCGAGGAGCAGCTGGGCGGCCTGCCCGATCACGTGGTGCTGCCGGTGGGCGGGGGCGGCATGTCCTCGGGCGTGGCGACGTGGTTCGGCGACCGCACTCACTGCCTGTTTGTTGAACCCGCAGGCGGGGCCTGTCTGCGCGCGGCGCTGGCGGCGGGCCATCCGGTGTCGCTGGACAAGGTGGACAATTTTGTCGACGGCGCGGCGGTGGGCCGGATTGGCGACAAGCCGTTCCGGCTGTTGCGTGACCGGCACCTGTCGGACGTGATCGTTCTGTCCGAGGACCGCATCTGCACCACTATGATCGAGATGCTGAACGTGGAAGGCATCGTGCTGGAACCCGCCGGCGCCCTTGCGATCGAGGCGGTGGGCGATGTCCAAAGCTTTGTGCGCGGCAAGACGGTCGTCTGCGTCACCTCGGGCGGGAATTTCGATTTCGAGCGTCTTCCCGAAGTCAAGGAACGCGCGCAGCGCTACTCGGGCGTCAAGAAGTACTTCATCCTGCGCCTGCCGCAGCGCCCCGGAGCACTGAAGGAATTTCTGAACATCCTCGGCCCCGAAGATGACATCGCCCGGTTTGAATACATGAAGAAATCGGCGCGCAATTTCGGCTCGGTCCTGATCGGGATCGAAACCGCCAAGCCCGAGAACTTTCTGCGCCTGTTCGCCCATCTGGACGATGCCGGTTTCGTCTATACCGACATCACCGAGGACGAGACACTGGCCCAGTTCGTGATCTGACCGCTCACAGGCTCTGCGCCAGTTCGGCCAGGAACGTCTTGCGCGACTCGTCGAAGGCGGCCAGGAGCGCGTCCAGATCCACCTCGGAGCCCTGGCCCGCGGCGGCCCGTCGCTCACCGTCCTGACACAGTCTGGAGAAGGTTTCGAACCCGAGGCTCAGTGCGCTGCCCTTCAGGAAATGCAGGTTCTGCTCAAGCTCGCGCCGTTCGGTATCGGCCTGCAGGCGGTCGATGACCTCGCCCACCTCGTCCAGAAAGATGTGAACGACCTCATCGAACTCGTCGGGCCCGACCTCATCCCGCAATTGGCGCACCCTGGGCCAGTTTATCATGCCCGTTCTCCGCATTGACCCGTTTGGGACCTGACTACCGGGATCGGGTAAAGAGCACGTTAAGTCGGTCCCTGTGTGGTGATGCCGGGTTTTCACCGGTTGTTAAGATTGGACTCTTAGCGTTTCTACACCCCGAATAGGAAGTGCAGAGGTCGGCGTGCGATTGCCCAGCCAACCAGAGATCAAGTCTGATCTGGATTTTGGTGCCATCCAGAACGTGCTGGTGGTGGATGACAGCCGCCTTCAGCGCCGGATCCTCGTGGCATCGCTCAAGAGATGGGGGTTCACGGTCATCGAGGCGGACAGCGGTGAAGAGGCGCTCGACCTGTGCAGGCAAGGTCTGCCCGATCTGGTGCTCAGCGACTGGGTGATGCCGGGGATGGGCGGGCTGGAGTTCTGCCGCGCCTTCCGACAGCTGGAAAAAGACGCGTACACCTACTTCATCCTTTTGACGTCCAAGAGCGAAAAGCAGGAGGTGGCGCGCGGCCTGGACGCGGGGGCGGATGATTTCCTCATCAAGCCGCTCGAGGCAGACGAACTGCGCGCGCGGATTTCGGCCGGTGCGCGGATATTGGGCATGCAGCGTGAATTGTCGGAAAAGAACCGGCTGATCGAAAAGGCCTTGTCCGAACTGCGCGCCGCACATGACTTGATCGACAAGGATCTCATGCAGGCCCGCAGCATCCAGGAATCGCTGGTGCCCGAGCTGACCCGGGAGTTTGGCCGCTCGCGCGTCAGCCTGTTGCTCAAGCCCTGCGGTCATATCGGCGGCGACCTCGTGGGCATGTTCTCGCCCGGTGCGAACCGGATCGGGTTCTACAGCATCGACGTGTCCGGGCACGGCATCACCTCGGCCATGATGACCGCGCGGTTGGGTGGGTACCTGACCAGCCAGCATTTTGACCAGAACGTGGCGATGGAGAAGCGGTTCAACAAGTTCTATGCACTGCTGCCCCCCGAACAGGTGGCCGAGACGCTGAATGCCCGCCTGATGGCCGATACCGGGATCGAGGAATATTTCACGATGGTCTATGCGATCGTCGATCTTCGGTATGGCCATGTGAAGATGGTTCAGGCCGGCCACCCGCACCCGTTGTTGATCCGTGCGGATGGTTCGATGCAGTTCATGGGCGACGGCGGTCTGCCGATCGGCCTGATCGATGGGGCGACCTTCCGAAAGATCGACTTCTACATGCAACCGGGCGACCGGTTGCTGTTGTATTCCGACGGGTTCACCGAATGCCGGGTGGCCGACGGCGGGCTGCTTGACGAAGATGGGCTGTGCAGGCTGGCGGGGGACTGTCTGGCCCAGCACAACGGCCCCGAGTTTCTGGACGACATGTTCTGGCGGCTCACCCAGTCGATGCCGCCCGGCGAAACGATGGATGATGACGTCTCGGCCGTGTTTTTCGAGTTCAACGGGAATTAGCGCTCTGAAAGGTGCAAGCGGGCGAAATGGCGGTCGCCGGCATTTCCCAGCATCTGGACCGCATCGCCCGCGTTCATCCAGACCGCCTCGTGAAAGGCTTCGGTCGGCGGCCCCTGGCGCCGCACCGGGCGGGCGCGATAGATCAGGCAGATCTTTTCGGCCCACAGGTCGTATTCAGGCATGTAGGTAAAGCGCCGGAACGCGCCGACCCGGCGGGGGGAGGCGATCGACCAGCCGGTTTCCTCGAACACTTCTCGATGCAGGGCGGTGACCGGGGATTCGCCCGGATCAATTCCGCCGCCGGGCAGCTGCAGATCGGGGCCGGGCTCGATCTGGCAGGTCAGCAGCAGGCTGCCGCCCCGGGGCAGCAGCGCATAGACTCCCACGCGCCGAGTATATCTGCGCCCCGGTTCCGGGGTTTCGCCGAACCGCCTGATCATGTAAGAGCCCTTTCAACTCTGGATCTTCGACCTATATGGTGGCGGTATGCCAACCCGTGGCGTTTAAGGAAACCCCATGTCTTTTGGAACGAAAATCGCGTGGGACGATACCGTCCTGCCCTTTCAACTCGATGTCTCGGATATGCGCGGCCGTGTGGCGCGGCTGGACGGGGTGCTGGACGGCATCCTGAAACAGCACGACTATCCCGAACAGGTCGAGGCGCTGGTGGCCGAGATGGCCCTGCTGACCGCGCTGATTGGCCAGACCGTCGCGCTGCGCTGGAAGCTGTCGCTGCAGGTGCAGTCGAACGGACCGGTGCGGATGATCGCCACAGATTACTATGCCCCGCGCGAAGAGGGCCAGCCCGCGCAGATCCGGGCCTATGCCAGCTTTGACCGCGACCGGCTGACCGATGGCGCGCCGTTCGATCAGGTGGGCGAGGGGTATTTCGCGATCCTCATCGACCAAGGCAAGGGAACGCAGCCCTATCAGGGGATCACGCCGCTGACCGGCGGATCGCTGAAGGCCTGCGCCGAGTCTTATTTCGCGCAGTCCGAGCAGTTGCCGACGCGGTTCTCGCTGAGTTTCGGAAAATCGACCGAACCCGGAGCCGGCGAACGCTGGCGGGCAGGCGGCATCATGCTGCAGCACATGCCCAAGGCCTCGCCCTTCGTGGCCACGAATGACGGTACCGGCGACATCTTGACGGCGTCGGACCTGGTGGATGGCAATGAAGGCGAAAACTGGGACCGCGTGAACATCCTGCTGGATACGGTCGAGGATCTGGAAATGATCGGGCCGTCCGTGGCGCCGACCGACCTGCTGGTGCGTCTGTTCCACGAGGAACAGCCCCGTGTGTACGAGGCCCAGTCGGTGCAGTTCGGCTGCACCTGCTCCGAGGATCGCGTGCGTCAAAGCCTGTCTATCTACTCGGCCCAGGACATCGAGAAGATGACCACCGACGAAGGCACCGTCACCGCCGACTGCCAGTTCTGCGGCGCGCATTACGTGCTGGATCCGAAATCGGTCGGGTTCGAGGCCGAAGACCCGGATGACGGCTGACCTGATCCCGCGTCTGAGCGAAGCGCTGGCTCGACCGGGTGATGGGTCCAGCGACTTCGACCTCAATCCCGGCACGGTTCTGCCTGCGGGGCGCAAGCTGCGCCCGGCAGGTGTTCTGGTCGCCGTGGACTTGGTCCGTGGCGATCCGCGCCTGATCTTGACCAAGCGGTCCTCGGCCCTGAAACACCATCCGGGGCAGATCGCATTTCCGGGCGGCAAGCAGGACGACACCGATGCGGATGTGACCGCCACGGCCCTGCGCGAGGCGCAGGAAGAGATCGGCCTGCCGCCGGACCTGCCGCGCATTCTGGGCACATTGCCGGTGCATGAAACCGTCACGTCATTCGCCGTGACACCGGTGGTCGCGGTTCTGGAGCGCGGCTTTGACCCGGTGTCCGAACCCGGCGAGGTGGACGAGGTGTTTTCGGTTCCGCTTGCGCATGTGCTGAACACTGCGAATTATGTGGTTGAATCGCGCATCTGGCGCGGAACACGGCGGTATTACTTCGCGGTGCCCTTTGGCCCCTACTACATCTGGGGCGCCACGGCCCGCATGTTGCGCGGGTTGGCGGCACGGATGAGCGAATGATGCGGATCACCGAAGACTGGATCACGAACCCGGCCACACAGAACGTGTGTGCAGCGCTGACCGAGGGCGGTGCGCAGGCGTTGTTCGTGGGGGGCTGTG
Organism: Ruegeria sp. BHSC037; assembly: GCF_059613045.1. Taxonomy (NCBI): domain Bacteria; kingdom Pseudomonadati; phylum Pseudomonadota; class Alphaproteobacteria; order Rhodobacterales; family Roseobacteraceae; genus Ruegeria; species Ruegeria sp. BHSC037. Next base: position 100,790 of record NZ_JBXWRT010000008.1, on the reverse strand, counting down.
TGCGCAATGCGCTGTTGGGGGCACCGGTCTCGGATCTCGACATCGCCACCGATGCCCGCCCGCAGCAGGTGATGGATCTGGCCGAAAAGGCCGGGCTGAAGGCGATTCCGACGGGGATTGATCACGGCACCGTGACCGTGGTCAGCGACGGCATACCGCATGAAATCACCACCTTTCGCCGCGACGTCGAAACCGACGGGCGGCGCGCGGTCGTTGCCTTTTCCGACCAGGTGGAAGAGGACGCCGCCCGTCGCGATTTCACAATGAACGCGCTCTATGCCCGCCCCGACGGCAGCATTCTGGACCCGCTGGGCGGCCTGCCTGACCTGCAGGCGCGGCGCGTGCGGTTCATCGGCACGGCCGGGGATCGCATCCGCGAGGACTATCTGCGCTCGTTGCGGTATTTCCGGTTCCACTCCTGGTATGGCGACGCGCAGGCCGGAATGGACCCGGATGCGCTGGCGGCGATTGCGGCCGATCTGGACGGGCTCGACCGGCTGTCGCGCGAGCGGGTCGGGGCCGAGATGCTGAAACTTCTGGCCGCGCCCGACCCGGCCCCATCGGTGGCCGCCATGCGCAGCATCGGCGTTCTGGCGCATCTGCTGCCCGGCGCCGACGATCGGGCGCTGCCGATCCTGATCCATCTTGAATCGCAGGCCGGGCTTGCCCCCGACGCGCTGCGCCGTCTCGCGGTCATCGCAGGGCCCGAGGTTGCCGGTACCTTGCGCCTCAGCAAGGCGCAACTGACCCGCCTGACCCGGATCCGAGACGGCGCGCAGGGCGGTGCCGGGGCGGCCGAATTGGGATATCGGCTGGGCCAACCAGACGGACAGGACGCGGCCCTGCTGCGCTGCGCCTTTCTGGAACAGCCCTGGACGGCTGAAACGAGCGCGGCCGTCGAAAAAGGGGCGTCGGCGACCTTCCCGGTCAGGGCCGCCGATCTGCTCGGGCGTTACTCTGGCCCGGCGCTGGGCGCGAAACTGGCCGAACTGGAAAGCCGCTGGATCGACTCGCATTTCACGCTGGACCGGGACGCGTTGCTGCAAGATTGACGGGAAGTCTCAAAAGGGGATGACAAGTCCTTGGGTTTCCGGCTAGGGTGCGCCTGTCTCATGGATGGAGGACTGCGAATGTATTACGGGATCTGGTTCGGCTAAAGCCAGAACACCTGACCCGTACGGGTGGTGTTTTGGCGCCATCTGCTTTCGCGTTTTCAATTTTCCTGCTCGATCGGAGCACCTCCATGTTTCGCTATTTCGAAAACCTCGTTGACCCTTTTGTTACCTATGAAGAGGTCGACACGCCGCCGACACGGCTGTGGCCCTTCATGCTGGATTATTCCCGCCCTTTTCGGCGCGTCTTCTTCTGGGCCGCGCTGATGTCGATCATCGTGGCCGCGGTCGAGATCGGGTTGATCTATTACATGGGCCGGGTCGTCGATCTGCTGGGCGGATCGCCGTCCGAGGTCTGGCAGGCCCACGGGACCGAGCTGGTCCTGGTCGCGCTGTTCATCCTGTTCCTGCGCCCGATCCTGCATGTGCTGGACGTGCTGTTGCTGAACAACGCGATCCTGCCCAATTTTGGCACACTGATCCGCTGGCGGGCGCACAAGCACGTTCTGCGCCAGTCGGTTGGTTGGTTCGAGAATGATTTTGCCGGGCGCATCGCCAACCGCATCATGCAGACCCCGCCCGCTGCGGGCGAGGTGGTGTTTCAAGTGTTCGATGCGATTTCGTTCTCGCTGGCCTATCTGATCGGCGCGGCGATCCTGCTGATGGCCGCCGATCCACGCCTGCTGCTGCCGCTGCTGATCTGGTTTGCGCTCTATGCGCTGCTGGTGCGCTGGACGGTTCAGCGGGTGGGACCGGCCTCGCAGGCCGCGTCCGATGCGCGGTCCACGGTGACGGGCCGGGTAGTGGACAGCTATACCAACATCCATTCGGTGAAAATGTTCGCCCATGCCCAGCAGGAACTCGATTATGCGCGCGAAGCGATCGAGGAGACCCGGCGCACCTTCCAGATCGAAATGCGTATCTTCACCATCATGGATGCCGTTCTGGTCGCGCTGAACGGCGTGCTGATCATCGGTGTGGTCGGCTGGGCCATTTACCTGTGGATGCAGGGCAGTGCCTCGGTTGGGGTGGTGGCGGCGGCCACCGCGCTGACGCTGCGGCTGAATGCCATGACCGGCTGGATCATGTGGGCGCTGACCAGCTTCTTCCGCCAGCTGGGCGTCGTGGCCGAGGGGATGGAGACCATCGCCCAGCCCGTCGACCTGCTGGATGCGCCGGGCGCCAAGCCGCTGCAACTGACCGATGGCCGGATCGAGATCCGCGACCTGTCGCACCACTATGGCCGCGAGACCGGCGGGCTGGATCATGTCAATCTGACCATCCAGCCGGGCGAAAAGGTCGGCTTGATCGGGCGGTCGGGGGCCGGGAAGTCGACCTTGGTCAAGCTGTTACTGCGGTTCTACGACGTGGAAAGCGGCGCGATCCTGATCGACGGGCAGGACATCCGCACCGTCACCCAAGACAGCCTGCGCCGCAATATCGGCATGGTTCAGCAGGACAGCGCGCTGCTGCACCGCTCGGTGCGCGACAACATCCTGTATGGCCGCCCCGATGCGACAGAAGACCAGATGATCGCCGCCGCCAAACAGGCCGAGGCGCATGACTTCATCCTCGACCTGCAGGACCCGCAGGGCCGCACCGGCTATGACGCCCATGTGGGCGAGCGCGGCGTCAAGCTGAGCGGCGGGCAGCGGCAGCGGGTGACGCTGGCGCGGGTGATCCTGAAGGACGCGCCGATCTTGTTGTTGGACGAGGCCACATCCGCCCTAGATTCCGAGGTCGAAGCCGCAATCCAGGAGACGCTGTACGGCATGATGCAGGGCAAGACCGTGATCGCCATCGCGCACCGGCTCAGCACCATCGCCCAGATGGACCGCATCCTGGTGATGGACGGAGGCCGGATCGTCGAGGAAGGCACCCATGCCGATCTTTTGGAGCAGGGCGGTCTTTACGCCCAGTTCTGGGCGCGCCAATCTGGCGGCTTCATGAACCCCGGGGCCGCGGACGAGGCAGCAGAATGACGGTCGCAGACCTGATCAAACCGTTTGAACCCACCCAGACGCCCCCGCCGCAAAGGCTGGGGGCGTTCGTTCGCTGGTGCCTGACAGGGGCCTGGCCCATGTTGTTCGCCGCTGCGCTGTTTTCGGCCCTTGCAGGTGCAATGGAGGCCGGAACCGCCTGGATTCTGGGCTGGGTGATCGACATGGCGACTGCCAGTGGGCCCGAAAACTTTCTGACACCGCGAAACCTGTGGATGATCCTGGGGGCTGTGGCGTTCTTCATGTTGATCCGACCGCTGCTGTTCGGGCTGTCCTCGGTGTCGAACAACTATATCGTCATGCCCAACATCCCGCCGCTGGTGCTGGCAAAGCTGAACCGTTGGACGCTGGGCCAGTCGGTCGCCTATTTCGACGACGATTTTGCCGGCCGCATCGCGCAGAAACAGATGCAGACGGCCAATGCGCTGACATCGGTCGTATCGGAGACCATCAGCGCCATCGTCTTTGCCCTCGCCTCGCTTGTCGGATCTTTGCTTTTGTTAGGGTCTATTCACCCCTTGGTCATGCTGCCCTTCGTGGCTTGGCTGGCGGTGTATTTCCTGCTGGTGCGCTGGTACCTGCCGCGCATTCGCACACGCTCGGCCGCGCGGGCCGGGGCGCGGGCGATGGTGTCGGGGCAGGTAGTGGACACGATCACCAACATCAAGACGGTCAAGCTGTTTGCCCATTCCGAGTTCGAGGATCAGGCCGCCCGCGACTCGATGGTTGCGCTGCGCGACAAGTCGCTGGCCTTCGGCAAGCTGTCGGCCAGTTTCCGGTTCATTTTGATGACCTTGGCGGGGCTGCTGCCGGTTCTGCTTTTGGGCGCCACCTTGTGGCTGTGGCAGGCGGGGTCGGCGACCACCGGGGATATCGTGGCGGCGGGCGCCATCTCGATTCGCATCGCACAGATGACGGGCTGGGTCAGCTTCACCCTGATGGGGATCTACGCCCATGTGGGCGAGATCGAGAACGGCATGAAAACCCTGGCGCGGCCCGACCGGGTCGAGGATGCGCCGGACGCCACCGAGCTGGCAGTGCCCGAGGGCCGGATCGAGTTCCGCGATGTCAGCTTTGCCTATGGTCGCGACGTGGGCGGGGTCTCGGACCTGACGCTAAAGGTGCAGCCGGGGGAGAAGCTGGGGATCGTCGGCGCCTCGGGGGCGGGCAAATCCACCCTGGTTTCGCTGCTTCTCAGGCTCTACGACAGGGAAAATGGCCAGATATTGATCGACGGGCAGGACATCGCCCGCGTCACGCAGGACAGCCTGCGCCGCCAGATCGGCATGGTCACGCAGGAAACCGCGATGTTCAACCGCTCGGCCCGCGACAACATCCTGTACGGCCGACCCGATGCCACCGAGGACCAGATGATCGCCGCGGCCCAAAAGGCCGAAGCGCATGACTTTATCCTCGATCTGCAGGACGGGCAGGGGCGCAAGGGATATGACGCGCATCTGGGCGAGCGCGGCGTCAAGTTGAGCGGCGGCCAGCGGCAGCGCATCGCGCTGGCCCGCGCGATCCTCAAGGACGCGCCGATCCTCGTGCTGGACGAGGCGACCTCGGCGCTGGACTCCGAGGTCGAGGCCGCGATCCAGACCGCGCTGCACCGGGTGATGGAGGGCAAGACCGTTCTGGCCATCGCCCACCGCCTGTCCACCCTCAGCGAGATGGACCGGATCATCGTTCTGGATCACGGGCGCATCGTGGAGAGCGGGCCGCATGACACCCTGCTGGCGCAGGGCGGGCTGTATGCGCGGTTCTGGCACCGCCAGTCGGGCGGGTTCATCCAGACCGAGGCCGCCGAATAAGGGTTTTGTTGGCGCATCAGCCCGGCTATCAGGCAGGCCATGACGCAGGAATACACCATTCTCCGCCTCGGGCATCAGGGCGACGGCATCGCCGAGGGCCCGGTCTATGCCCCCCGAACGCTGCCTGGCGAGCGGGTCAGCGGCCTGCTGGACGGCTCGGAGCTGACCGATATCAAGGTGCTGACGCCGTCGGACGATCGGGTCAAACCGCCGTGCCGCCACTACAAAAGCTGCGGCGGCTGCCAGTTGCAGCACGCCTCGGACGCCTTCGTGGCCGATTGGAAGGTCGAGGTGGTGCGTACCGCGCTGGCTGCTCAGGGGCTGCAGGCCGAGATGCGCCCGATCCTGACGTCGCCGCCGCAGTCGCGTCGCCGCGCCACCATCGCGGTGCGCCGCACCAAGAAGGGCGCGCTGGCGGGGTTCCACGGCCGCGCCTCGGACGTGATCACCGAGATTCCTGATTGCCAGCTGCTGGACCCGGCGCTGACCGCCGCCATCCCCGTGGCCAAGGCGCTGGCCGAACTGGGCGGCAGCCGCAAGGGCGTGTTGTCTGTCACCCTGACCCTATCCGAAGCCGGGCTGGACGTGGCGGTGCAGGGCGGCAAACCTCTGGACGGCCCGCTGGAACTGGCGCTTGCGCAGGCGACCGAGCAGCACGGCTTGGCGCGGCTGGCCTGGGATGGCGAGGTGATCGCCATGCGCAACCCACCCGCACAGCGCTTCGGTCCGGCCACGGTGGTCCCGCCGCCGGGGGCCTTCCTTCAGGCCACGAAAGATGGAGAACAGGCTCTAACACAGTCGGTTTTGGAGATTGTTGGCCCAGCCAAGCGGGTGGTTGATCTGTTCGCGGGCTGCGGCACGTTCTCGTTGCCGCTGGCGCAACTGGCTGAGGTTCATGCCGTTGAAGGCGCGGCTGATATGACCCGCGCGCTGGACCAGGGCTGGCGCAAGTCCACGGGATTGAAACAGGTCACGACCGAGATGCGCGACCTGTTCCGCCGCCCCTTGATGCCGGACGAGCTGCGCCGCTTCGACGCCGTGGTTCTGGACCCGCCACGCGCCGGCGCCGAGGCCCAGGTGGCCGAGCTGGCTCAGGCCCGCCGTCCGGTCATCGCCTATGTGTCCTGCAACCCTGTGACCTTCGCGCGGGATGCAAAAATTCTGGTTAAGGCGGGCTATGCCCTTGAATGGGTCCAAGTGGTTGACCAATTTCGATGGTCATCCCACAGCGAACTGGTGGGCAGCTTCAAACTGGCAGAGAACCCATGACCCGACAGGAGACCCTTCGCATGACGATCCGGCAGCGCCTGCAGGCCTTTGTCGAAAACCCGCGATTTGCGCAATTCATCACCGGCGTCATTCTGGTGAACGCGGTTCTGCTGGGCATGGAAACCTCGGACACGCTGATGGCGAAGTTCGGGCCGGTGATCGTGCTGCTCGATACCATCTGCCTGACCATCTTCGTGGCCGAGATCGCGATGAAACTGGTGGCCAACGGGCGCCGGTTTTTCCTCAATGGCTGGAACATTTTCGATTTCGTGATCGTTGGCATCGCCCTAGTCCCCGGCGGCGCCGGCATTTCGGTTCTGCGCGCGTTGCGGATCTTGCGGGTGCTGCGGGTGATCTCGGTCGCGCCGCGTCTGCGCCGGGTGGTCGAAGGGTTCATCCAGGCGCTGCCGGGCATGGGCAGCGTGTTCCTGCTGATGGCGATCCTGTTCTATATCGGCGCGGTGATATCGACCAAATTGTTCGGCGACAGCTTCCCCGACTGGTTCGGAGACCTCGGCCGCTCAGCCTATACCCTGTTCCAGATCATGACGCTGGAAAGCTGGTCGATGGGCATCGTGCGCCCGGTGATGGAGGTCTATCCCTATGCCTGGCTGTTTTTCGTGCCATTCATCATGGTCACAACCTTCGCGGTGGTGAACCTGCTGGTCGGTCTGATCGTGAATTCGATGCAGGATGCCCACCACGCCGAGGAAGGCGTCAGGACCGATGCCTATCGGGACGAGGTGCTCGAGCGGCTGGACTCGATCGAACGCCGCCTGACCGAACATATGAACAGCAAAAAGTGATTTCCGTTTCCGCCGGATTTTGGCATGATGCTGCAAAACGAGCAGGCAGTGAAATCATGGATCGTCGAGCATTTGGATTGGGTGCACTGGCAACACTGAGCCTTTCGGCTTGTGGAAGTGGGGGCCCTCGATTTCTGACCTACAACGGACCCGAGGTGACATCCATCGTTGTGAACAAGGGCGCGCGCAAGATGTACCTGCTGCATCACGAGCAGATCTTGCGCGAGTATGATGTCGAGCTTGGCTTCGCTCCAAGCGGCACAAAGGTTAAGCGCGGAGACGGCCGCACACCCGAAGGCACCTATCTGATCGACCGCCGCAACCCTCGCAGCCGATATCACCTGTCGGTCGGAATTTCCTATCCAAACGCGCAGGACGTCGCCAAGGCCAAGTCGATGGGGGTCGATCCCGGCGGCGACATCTTCATCCACGGCCAGCCGAACCTGCGCAAAGAGCGCAAGCGCGCGAAAAAGACCCCGGACTGGACCGCAGGCTGCATCGCCGTCAAGAATGACGAGATCGAAGAGATCTATGCCATGGTCAAGCCCGGCACGGTCATCACGCTGCGTCCGTGACCGGCCGCCAGTCGCCGAAACCGAACTGGACATAGTCGCGCTGATAGGCATCGGCCGCCAGCGCCTCGAGCCGGGCATCGTAGATCTGTTCCAGCCGATAGGGCGCATCCGGCTCTAACGGGGGCGGCGCGGGCGGTGCGCCGTGGCCAAACCTGCGCGCAAGATCCGGCAGGGCGGTTGCCATCTCATCCTCGCGCAGGATCAGGTCAGGCTGGGCAAAGGCGGCGATGCCCTCCAGCACCTGCGCCTGGCTGCACCACAGCCCATCCACCCGGATCGGGGTCTGCCCCGCGAGGTTCAGCTTCAGAAACTCCAGAAACGCGGCAAAGGCCGCATGATGCTGATCCAGCGTATAATTCTGTTCGCGCAGCTGCCCCGGAATGGGCAGTTTGAACCGATTGCGCAGCGTGGAGCGGATGGCGGCATAGCCGCCCGGCCCGGTGGCAAGGATCTTGTTGCAGAATGTACTATGGGCGCGGGCCAGCGGGTGTCGCAGCACGGTGAATTTGCGATGCCCCGGGCGCGTCTTCATCCAGCGGCGCACCTGTTGCTGGTTGCGTCGGGTCAGCAGCCCGTCGGGCGGGCAGCCGTCCAGCGCGGCCAGCCAGTGGGTCACCGCCTGCTCGGGTCCGCCGCGCACCGGCAGATATATCAGCGGCGTGTCCGGAGCCGCGACATAGCGGGGCACGCCGGGGCCGCGGCGCGGTTCGAAACTTGGTGGGCGGTGCAGGTTGAACCAATCGGTGTCGCGCAGCGCCTGTTGCATTTCCTCGGGGTTCGAGACCTTGGACAGGGCGGGTGCCGGATTCTGCGGTTTTAGGTCGGGGGCCAGCCGATCCAGCCGCGCAGCCACACCCAGCCAGGCGGCCAGCCCGTTCAGAACCTCCAGATCCGACAGGTCGTCATATCCGATGTGGAAGGCAACCTGTCCGGTGCGTTGCAGGTGGTTCAGGACCGCAAGGCGATGCTCCTGTCTCCGGTCCAGATAGTCGGCGAATTCCTGCGGATCGAAGGGCACCGTCGCATCGCGCCGCTGTTTCACGTTGGTCAGCTTCCACTGCTGGGTGGCGCGGGCGATCTTCAACGAGATGTAGCTGTCCAGCGGGTTGCGGGTCAGGATGATTTTGGCGCAGCGCGGATCGTCCAGCGCCAGCGCCAGCGCGCGCGGGTCGTGCGACGGAAAAAACCGGAACCCGTGCAGGCCGCCCGGTGCCCTGCGCACGGTCTGGATCACCGCGGCGGGGTCCTGGTCGCGCTGGTCGATGGAGAAACCCAGAACATGGGTCTCTTTCGGGTACCCGATAAAATGCGGGTTGAACAGCTCGCCATGGCAGGTCACGCCGTCCAACGCGTTCAAATGCGTCTCGAGTAGGTTCGAGCCGGTGCGCATGTCGGCCAGGATGATGAAATGGTCAAACGGGCTGGGCATTCCGGATCATTGCACCAGATAGGGCTTGTGATAAGACCGGGTCTGGCCGCCGAACACGTCGTCGACCGGAAAATCCCCCATCAGGAAGGGGTGCATGCCTTGGTTCTTTAGGTTCTGCAGGAATTTTCCGAACCCGGTCAGATCGACCATCCTGGGCGCTTCGATCAGGTGGCCCGGCTGCGACACGCCCATCTCGTCGATGACGGTCTGCAGATGCTCGATCGGGGATTCGAGGAATTCTGCCATCGACCAGATTCGCACCCGTGCCTTGGTCCAGACGGAATCGAGCACCTCGAGCTGCTCGCTCTCGATCTTCTGCAGCCGCGCGGCCTGGGCGCGGATTTCCCCGAAATTCTGGTTCGACCGGAACAGGGGCACCGCCCAGGCGCCGGTAACGACCGAAACCTGCGCGTTCTTGTCCCGCGCCAGGAACCAGTTGATCTTTTGCGTATCGGCGGGGCCGAACTGAAAGCACTGCCGCTCGCCGCGGGTGTTCCAGATCAGGTTCGACAGAAAGGCGGTTGGGTTGTAGTCACGCAGCGTCGCGCTGTCGCTGAGCGCGCCGTTGATGAGGGTTTCCCGGCCTGCGAACTCGGCCCGCTCGGGTGCGAACAGATGGCCATGGACCCGCGCGCCGGTGGTGTTGAACAGCCAGTCCTCGAAATCGACGAACAGCTCCGAAAATCCCTGAAACACCGAATAGGGGAACGCGGTCAGCCCGTTCTCGCTGCCGTGGCGGGGAAAGCGGCTTTGCATGTACAGCCCGTCGCGTCCGCGGGTGCGACGCTCGACCGCGCGGGAAAACACCCGGTCGATCTTGCCCGGATTGGGTTCGGCAGGTTTCAGCGCGCCGGGCTGGTCGGACAGGAACGCCTGGTACAGCCGGTCGGCTTGTGGCCAGATTTTGCGGGCGACGAAACAGTCGGACCGGCGCAGCAGCTGCAGGTGATCGTCATAGAAGATGTGCGGCCGGCCCTGGTAGTCGAATTTAGACAGGGTCAGCGACCGGCTTTCGATCTGAGTGGAATACAGCCGCGCCAGTGTCTGGAAATAGCTTTCGTCCGGAATCCAGACATGCCGGAAATAGCGATCGTAAATCGGGCGTTTCGGGTCCTGCAGGATCGCCGACAGCGTCTGGCGGGTCAGGCACCACCACTGGCTGCCCATGTGGGGCACCAACCCGTCGGGGATTCGCCGCCGGTAGCCGACCGCGCGTTGCAGCTTTACGAACCGGTCGAACAGCTTGCGGTGCTTGCGCCACGAGAACGGAAACCGCAGCGTGAATCGCTCGGCATCCAGCCCGCCCACGGTCCAGCTGACATCGGCGGTGGTGGCGCTTTCGATGAAGTCCGCGCGCGGCCGGTCAGCCAGATAGTCGATCAGGTCCTGCACCGGGCGCAGCGGCAGGCACGCGCCCGAGGACAGAAAGACGTGACGCACGCCCGGGAAGCGGTCCAGCATCAGTTCCGCGGCCGTCTGGGTGGCCGCGACGATCCCCCAGCCGCCCCAGTGACAGACATGGCGGTCACAGAACACGATCAGCGGATCATCGGCGCAGGCCGACACGAAATCGTCATGCACCTGTCGGGCGACCTTACGATCGACATGGATCACCACAGGGCATCCCGCAGCCGTCCAGTGCCGGGCCACCTGTTCGGCCCGGCCCAGCGCGGTATGGACCAGCATGATGATGCCCAAGCTGCCATTCATGCCCAGTTCCCCTTGGACATCAGGCCCAGAATCTCGAGCTGGCGCCAGTTGATGTATTTCTCGGACCATTTGCACCAGAAGACAGGCCGGTTTTCCAGCTCGGCCAGATAGGCCTTGTATTCCGCCGACCCGCGATAGTGCTGGCCCCACCGCAGCTCTTCCTGCACCTTGGTTCCCAGGGTGTCGATCAGCTTGGCATGCAGCAAAGCGCCGCTGGCCTTTTCTCCGCCCCATTCGTCATAGACCTGGTTCAGGCCGCGCGGCAGCAAGGCATGGGTCGAACTGACATAGACATATCGCCGGTCCCATCTGACCAGCGGGATCTTGTTCAGGGCCGGGGCCTTTTCCGGCCGGTCCCTGAAGAACATGCGCGCGCGCGGGCCACCCTGGATCCAGAGGTTGCCGTATACGGGGTTTTTGCTGATCACATAGTTGCCCGAGTCGAACCAGGGCGCAATTTCGAACGGGTCCTGACCTTCGTGATACGGGGCCTCCTGGATCGGGCCTTCGGGGTACATGTCCAGCAGCATGGTGCCGAAGCTGCGCACCCCGGTGCCGTCCAGCCAGTCGGTCAGCGCGCGCAGCGGGCGCGTGTCGCAGAAGGGATAGACGAAGAACTCATCCGGATCGACGGTCAGGACCCAGTGGCCATGCGCGTATCGGCGCAGCAGGTGGTTGGACCAGTCAACCCCAAATGTGGCCCGGCGATAGCTGGCCGCCGTATGCCAGACCGAGACGTCGGGCTGCTGTGCCAGGTATTCCAGCGTGCCGTCATCGCTGTCATTGTCCACGAACAGAAAGTGGTCGATGCCCAGCTTTCGGTAGTAGGACAGGAACCAGGGCAGGCGGATCTTTTCGTTGCGCACCACGCTCATCAACAGGATGTCGTCCGAGCGGATCTGGCGGGTCTTGTCCTGAACGGGTTTCAGATCGCGGCCGCGGCGGGCGCAACGCAACAGACGGCGCTTGCGCCGCAGTCTCATCCGATAGGAATCCAAAAGGCTCACGCGACTGCCCAACCTTTTTCCTTACGCGAGCATGCCCGGGGCTGGTTGCGGCCAGAGTGGTGCCGGGCAATGACGTTTTATGACATTTTCGCACCTTACAAGGCAATCTATTTAAATGGCGTTATCCAGACAGGGGTTTTCCGGGTGCGGAGTTCCCCCTTCAGCGCCAGCCGCCCGAAGACATCAGCCCCAACGCCTGCAGATGCACCCAGCCCGCAAAGCGCTCGGAACGGGCGGTCCACAAGTCAGGCCCGGCGATGATGCCATCATAGTATGGCCCGAATTGGTCGGGATCGTGAAAATGCTGGCGCCTGCGCTTTTCCTCCTGCGATTTGGCGACGACCTGCGGCAGGAACTTGGTGTGCAGCAGCACCCCCGAAGGCGCCTCGCCCCCCGGCCCGTCATAGGCATGGTTCAGATGTCGGGGCAGCGCCGAGTGGCAGGAATTCACATAGGCGAACCGGCGGTTCCACTTGACCAAGGGGATCTTGTTCAACGTCGGCGCCCGCTCGGGCCGGTCGGCAAAGAAAACCCGCTCACGCACCCCGCCTTGCACCCACAAATTGCCCAGCGGCTGTTGCCGCCGCACGCGATAGGGGCCGGGGTCGAACCAGGGCAGGGTCTCGGTCGGGTCGGTATCGGGGTCGTGCGTCTGGCTGCCCAGCGGTCCCTTGGGATAAAGGTCGAGCATCAGCGCGCCGAAAGCCAGCTGCCCGCGGCTGTCCAGCCATCGAGTCAGGTCATGCAGGGTGCGGCTGTCGTGATGGGCATAGATCAGCAGTTCGTCGGCATCCACCATCAGGGTCCAGTGGCCATGGCCATAGCGCATCTGCAACCAGGTCAGCCAGTCCAGCCCGAACCGCGCCTCGCGATAGCTGGCCCCGGTCTGCCACAGCGAAACGTCCGGCTGGTTGAGCAGGTAGGTGACCGAGCCGTCATCGCTGCCGTTGTCGACAATCAGGAAATGATCGACCCCCAGCCGGCGATAGTGGCGCAGAAACCAGGGCAGGCGCTCGATCTCGTTGCGCAGGGTGGTAAAGGCCAGAATGTCGGTGGGCGCGATCAGACGGGTCTTGTCCGACACCGGCGTCAACGCGTGGCGGCTGCGGAAGGACCGCCACAACAGGCGCTTGCGTTTCAGGCGCAGGCGGTATCTGCGAATCCAGCCCGGGGCGTTTTCGTCATGATGGTGCGCGGCGCCCATGGCACGATCACTTTTCGTAATGGCCATTCTGATGCCAGCGCCAGGCATCGGCGATCATCACTTCCAGCCGCGACCGTTTGGGCCGCCAGCCCAGTTCGGCCTCGGCCCGGGTCGAGCCTGAAACCAGCTTGGTGCAGTCGCCCGCCCGGCGCGGACCGACATTGAAGGGCACCTCGCGGTTGGTCACGCTGTGCGACTGCGCGATCACCTCTTTTACTGAAAACCCGGTGCCGGTGCCCAGATTGAACACTCGGCTGCCCTTGCTCTGTTCCAGCCAGCGCAGGCCCAGTACATGCGCATCCACCAGGTCGCAGACATGGACATAGTCGCGGATGCAGGTGCCGTCGGGCGTGTCGTAATCTGTGCCGTAGACGGTCAGCGCGTCGCGCTTGCCGTCGATCGCGTCCAATAGCAGCGGAACCAGATGGGTCTCGGGGCGGTGGAACTCGCCCACGTCGCCGTCAGGGTCGGCACCAGCCACGTTGAAATAGCGAAAGATCACGTGGTTCAGCCCGTGCGCCTGTTCGAAATCGCGCAGGATATCCTCAATCGCACGTTTCGAGGCGCCATAGGCGTTCAGCGGGTGTTGCGGCGTGGTTTCGTCCAGCACCACGTTGTCGTGGTCGCCATAGGTTGCGCAGGTGGACGAGAAAACGAAATCCAGGCAACCGGCGGCCACGGCCGCCTCGATCAGGTTCAGTGATCCGGTGACGTTGTTGCGCCAGTACCGGCCCGGCTCGCTCATGGCTTCGCCGACCTGGCTGAGCGCGGCGAAATGCATCACCGCCGCCGGTTGGTACTTGGCAAAGACCTGATCCAGCCGCGCGCGGTCCAGCAGATCGCCCTGTTCGAACGGGCCGAATTTCACCGCATCCTGCCAGCCGGTGACAAGGTTGTCATAGGTCACGGGCACATAGCCCGCCTGCGCCAGCGCCTTGCAGGCATGAGATCCGATATATCCGGCACCGCCGGTCACGAGTATGTTTGTCATCCGTGGTCCTGCCGAATGTCTGCCGCTCATGGGCTAATTGCTGCGCTGCCCGCGCGGAACGGGGAATCTGCGCCTATTCCAACCCCATCGCGGCCATCATACTTTCGATTTTGGCCACGTCCTGCGGATTGTTCAACTCCCAGAACTGGCGGCCTTTTGCCTCGACCTCGACACACAGAACCTTGCGTCCGTTTTCCATGAACCGCAGCTGTTCCAGCCCCTCGAGCCGTTCCAGCGGCCCGACCGGCCAACCCGGATAGGCGGCCAGCGCGTCGGGGCGGTAGGCATAGACGCCCACATGATGGAACACCGGCGTCGGATCCGACCCGGCATAGGTGTCGGCGGTGAAGGGGATCACTTCCTTCGAGAAATAGAGCGCGCTGTGATCGGTCGCGAAGACGGCCGTGGTGCCGCCCACCCGGCCGTGCCTGCGGTCGTTCAGCAGCCCGTTCAGCGCCTCGCCGTCGCACCGCAGCACCGGCGTGGCCACGCCGGCCTCAGGCGCAGCGCGCAGGCCATTGACCAAATCCTCGATGAACCAATGCGGGGTCAGGGGGGCGTCGCCTTGCAGGTTGACCACGATCTCGTATCCGCCGCCCAGCCTGTCATGCGCCTCGGCGCAGCGTTCGGTGCCGTTGGCGCAGCTTTCTGAGGTCATCACCACCTCGGCGCCAAAGCCCTCGGCCGCAGCGCGGATGCGGTCGTCATCGGTGGCCACCACCACCCTGTCGACGCCCGAGACCGACATGGCCGCGCGCCAGGACCGCTCGATAAGGGTCATGGGCTTTCCCGTTGCGCCGGTCAGCGGCACCAGCGGTTTGCCCGGATAGCGGGTCGAGGCATAGCGGGCGGGGATCGCGATCAGAACCGACATCAGGCCTCCTTGAGTTCGACGCCCGGGGCATAGGCAATAAAGAACGGGTTGGCATAACCCTCCTTGCCGTAGGTCAGCGGCGTGTGGTCGTCGAAACGCACCACATGGCCCCCGGCTCCGGCCAGCACCGCGTGGCCTGCGGCGGTGTCCCACTCCATGGTTCGCCCGACACGCGGATAGAGGTCGGCTTCGCCCGTGGCCACCAGGCAGAATTTCAGCGACGAGCCCGCCGACTTGCTGTCTTTGACCTGGTATTTGTTGATGTAGTCATCCGTGGCCTGATCGCGATGCGATTTCGAGGCCACCACCAAAAGCGCCGAATTGTCCGGATCAGAGACTGAAATCGGCGTGACCTCGCCCGGTTTGTCCTTGTCCAAGGCGTCGGTCTCCTCGACCGAGCGGCCATCGGCCAGGGTATAGAACATGCGCCCGCGGGCCGGGGCATAGACCACGCCGCGGGTGGGCACGCCGTTTTCGACCAGCGCGATGTTCACGGTGAAATCCCCGCGCCGGTTGATGAATTCCTTGGTGCCGTCCAGCGGATCGACGATTAGAAAGGTGTCGCCTTGCTGGCTGTGCGACGCGGCCTGTTCCTCGGTCACCAGCAGGATGTCGGGGAAGGCGGCGCGCAGCCCGGCCGAGATCAGCGCATCGGCGGCTTCGTCAGCTTCGGTCACTGGGCTGGAATCGGATTTGACCTTCACGTCAAAATCATCGGCATCGTAGATCTCCATGATCTTGTCGCCCGCTTCCAGGGCCAGGCGTCTGATCACGGGGATGAGGTCGTCATAGGTCACAAAAATGCTCCGTTTCCATGGTTTGTTGATCCGAAAACCTGACGAACTTATGCTGTGCCGGATACGGAACGGCAAGGAATTCGTGCCAGGCTGTCGGAACAAACCCGGGAAAGAGCGTTCGAGTGTTCTATTACAAGCGCAGCAGCAGCCTGCTTGGCAGCGCGTTCACCACGGCGGAACTGGTGTTCCACGCCGTCGTGCGCAACATCCGCTCGCAGCACAGCAACGCCGTTCTGGCCATCGTGATGAACATCCTGCAGGTCGTGCTGCTGGCCAGCGTATTCTACCTGATCATGTCTTTCATGGGTGCCCGGGTGGCCAAGATCCGCGGCGAGTTCATCCTGTACCTGCTGTCGGGCATTTTCCTGTTCATGACCCATATCAAGGCGGTGGGCGCGATCGCCTCGTTGGGGGGCACCAACAACCCGATGATGCTGCATTCGCCGATGAACATGATGGTGCTGCTGCTGGCGGCGGCTTTCGGCGCGCTGTATACGCAGATCGTGTCGATCCTGGTGATCCTGTTCGTCTACAGCGTGGCGGTTACCCCGATCGAGATGCAGGACCCCGGCGGCGCCTTCGCGATGTTGGTGCTGGCTTGGTACACGGGCTGTTCCGTGGGGCTGGTGTTCATGGCGCTCAAGCCGTGGCTGCCGACGGTGTCCCTGATGCTCAGCAACGTCTATCGGCGGTTGAACATGGTGTTTTCCGGCAAGATGTTCGTCGCCAACGCGTTAGGCGGCTATTTGCTGGCGATGTTTGCCTGGAACCCGCTGTTCCACGCGATCGATCAGTGCCGCGGGTTCATCTTTCGCAACTATTTCCCGCGCAACACCAGCTGGGAATATGCGCTTTGGGTCGGCATCGCGCTGATGATGATCGGCCTGCTGGGTGAATTCTATACACGCAAGCACATCTCGAAAAGCTGGGACGCCCGGCGCTAGGTCGCCACGCGCAGGGTCAGGTTGATGCGGCCACCCCGGGGCAGCAGGCGCGACGACCCGAACCGGATCCGGTCGATTCCGTGATAGGCCAGCCGTGCGGGGCCGCCCATGACCACCACGTCGCCCGAGTTCAGCCACACGGATTCGGTTTTTCCGCCGCGGGTGGTGTTGCCGATGCGGAACAGAGCGTCATCCCCCAATGAGATTGACACGACCGGCCACGAGAAATCGGCCTCGTCCCTGTCCTGGTGCAGGCCCATGCGGGCGCCTTCGCCGTAATAGTTGATCAGGCAGCAGTCCGGGTCGCGGTCCAGCGCGGTCACCTCGCGCCAGATGGTCAGGATCGGCTGCGGGATGTCCGGCCAGGGCATGCCTTTGGGGTGCGCGCCCTGGTAGCGGTATCCGCGGCCGTCCGACACCCAGCCCAACGGCCCGGCCGAGGTCATGCGCACCGACATCTTGCGCCCCGAGGCCGTGCTGGGATGAAACAGCGGCGCGGCTTTCAGAACCGGTCGCAAGGCGTCGACCAGCTGTTGCTGGGCGGCGCCGTCCAGATGGCCTTTTCTGATGTCGAATCCTCGTAAATTCAGGCGAGTCACGGCAGAAACCTCATTCCTTTCGAAATCCTTGCCAAAAAAGGCCCAAGATTCCCGAAAACCTGCATTTCACAGTGCTTGCAGGCCTTGGGCCTCGCCCTTATATACGCCGGGACGCGCGAGGGTGTAGTGCCACCGCGCCCAACAGATCGGGGCTGGGATGCCATAACGGGTTCTGGCCTCGGGACATCGCCTTGAAAAGAAAGGGATCGAAATAATGGGAAAAGTAATCGGGATTGACCTCGGGACCACCAACTCGTGCGTGGCCATCATGGACGGCTCGCAGCCGAAGGTCATCGAAAACGCAGAAGGGGCGCGGACCACGCCCTCGATCGTCGCCTTCACCGAGAATGAGCGACTGGTCGGACAGCCGGCAAAACGCCAGGCGGTCACCAACCCTGAAAACACGATTTTCGGCGTCAAGCGCCTGATCGGCCGCCGGGTCGACGACCCCGAGGTCGAAAAAGACAAGAAAATGGTGCCCTATCGCATCATCGACGGCGGCAACGGCGACGCATGGGTCGAAGCCCGCGGCGAAAAGTACTCCCCAAGCCAGATTTCGGCTTTCATCCTGGGCAAGATGAAGGAAACTGCTGAAAGCTACTTGGGTGAGGAAGTCACGCAGGCCGTCATCACCGTTCCGGCCTATTTCAACGACGCCCAGCGTCAGGCCACCAAGGATGCCGGCAAGATCGCCGGCCTGGAAGTGCTGCGGATCATCAACGAGCCTACCGCCGCCGCGCTGGCCTATGGCCTGGACAAGAAAGACAGCCAGACCATCGCGGTCTATGACCTTGGCGGTGGTACTTTCGACGTGACCATCCTGGAAATCGACGACGGCCTGTTCGAGGTCAAATCGACCAACGGTGACACCTTCCTGGGTGGTGAAGACTTTGACATGCGCATCGTCAACTACCTGGCCGAAGAGTTCAAAAAAGAACACGGCGTCGACCTGAGCCAGGACAAGATGGCCCTGCAGCGACTGAAGGAAGCTGCCGAAAAGGCCAAGATCGAGCTCAGCTCGACGACCCAGACCGAGATCAACCAGCCGTTCATCTCGATGGGCTCGAACGGCCAGCCGCTGCACATGGTCATGAAACTGACCCGCGCCAAGCTGGAATCGCTGGTCGGTGACCTGATCAAGAAATCGCTGAAACCCTGCCAGGCCGCTCTGAAAGACGCCGGCATCTCGGCCAGCGACGTGGACGAGGTGGTTCTGGTCGGTGGTATGACCCGGATGCCGAAGGTCATCGAAGAGGTGACCAAGTTCTTCGGCAAAGAGCCCCACAAGGGCGTGAACCCTGATGAAGTCGTGGCCATGGGTGCTGCTATCCAAGCCGGCGTTCTGCAAGGCGACGTCAAGGACGTGGTCCTGCTGGACGTGACCCCGCTGTCGCTGGGCATCGAAACCCTGGGCGGCGTGTTCACCCGTCTGATCGACCGCAACACCACGATCCCGACCAAGAAGTCTCAGGTATTCTCGACCGCCGAGGACAACCAGAACGCGGTGACCATCCGGGTGTTCCAGGGTGAACGCGAAATGGCGGCCGACAACAAGCTGCTGGGTCAGTTCAACCTTGAAGACATCCCGCCGGCTCCGCGCGGCATGCCTCAGATCGAGGTGACTTTCGACATCGACGCCAACGGCATCGTTTCGGTTTCGGCCAAGGACAAAGGCACCGGCAAAGAGCAGAAGATCACCATCCAGGCTTCGGGCGGTCTGTCGGAAGAAGACATCGAACGGATGGTCAAGGATGCTGAAGAGAACGCCGAGGCCGACCGCAAGCGCAAGGAGCTGGTCGAGGCCAAGAACCAAGCCGAAAGCCTGATCCATGCGACCGAGAAATCGATCGAGGAGCATGGCGACAAGGTCGATCCGTCGACCATCGAGGCGATCGAACTGGCCGTGGCCGCGCTTAAGGACGAATTGGAATCGGACAATGCCGACAAGATCAAGTCGGGCATCCAGAACGTGACCGAAGCGTCCATGAAGCTGGGCGAGGCGATCTACAAGGCGCAGTCTGAAGAGGCCAGCGAAGAACCGACCGCCGCCGATGCGGGCCCCGGCGATGACGACATCGTCGATGCCGAGTTCGAAGATCTGGACGATGACAAGCGCACCTAACGGCTAACCGGGCCAGTTCGGGCCGGTCCGGATACCGGGCCGGCCCGTTTTACGTTGAGGCAGAAGGAAACACCGATGTCAAAACGCTGCTATTACGAAGTGCTCGGCGTGTCCAAGGGCGCTTCGGCGGAAGAGATCAAGAAGGCCTTTCGCCGAAAGGCGAAGGAGCTGCATCCCGACCGCAACAAGGACAACCCAGAGGCCGAGGCGCTGTTCAAAGAGGCCAACGAGGCCTATGACATCCTGCGCGATGCCGACAAGAAAGCCGCTTATGACCGGTTCGGTCACGCGGCCTTTGAGAACGGCACCGGCGGTGCGCGCCCGGGTGGCGGTTTTGGCTCGGGCGATTTTTCCAGCGCCTTTTCCGACGTGTTCGACGATCTGTTCGGCGATTTCATGGGCGGCCGGCAGGGCGGTGGGCGCCGGGCCGCGCGGGGGTCCGACCTGCGCTACAATCTGCGCGTGACCTTGGAAGAGGCCTACTCGGGGCTGCAGAAAACCATCAACGTGCCGACCGCCGTGGCCTGTTCGTCCTGCGAAGGCACCGGCGCCGAAGGCGGGGTCGAACCCACCACCTGCCCGACCTGTTCGGGCATGGGTAAGGTGCGCGCGCAACAGGGCTTTTTCACCGTCGAGCGCAGTTGCCCGACCTGTGCGGGCCTGGGCCAGATCATCAAGAACCCCTGCAAATCCTGCCACGGCTCGGGTCGGGTCGAGAAGGAACGCGCGCTGTCGGTCAACATTCCAGCAGGTGTCGAAACCGGAACCCGCATCCGCCTGGCGGGCGAAGGCGAAGCCGGCATGCGCGGCGGTCCTCCGGGCGACCTCTACATCTTTGTCGAGGTGACGCCGCACAAGCTTTTCGAGCGGGATGGCATGAACCTGTATTGCCGGGTCCCGGTCAGCATGGCCAAGGCGGCGCTGGGCGGCTCGATCGAGGTGCCCACCATCGACGGTGGCCGCGGCCGGGTGCAGATTCCGGCCGGCAGCCAGTCGGGCCGGCAGATGCGTCTGCGCGGCAAGGGCATGCCCGCGCTGAGGGGCGGCGGTGTCGGGGACATGTTCATCGAACTGGCGGTCGAGACCCCGGTCAACCTGACCGCGCGGCAGAAAGAACTGCTGAAGGAGTTTGACGAGCTGGGCGAAGACAACCACCCGGAATCCAAGAGCTTCTTCTCATCCGTCAAATCCTTCTGGGAGCGGATGCAAAGCTGATCCCAGTGTTTCAGACAGCCAAGGGCCGGCGAAACATCGCCGGCCTTTTTCGTTCTGAGTCCAGTTTGGTCCGAAACTGCGCGGAATTGGCCCTTGATTCCTCGCCCTAGCCTTGAGAATGTGCGCCCAACCGTTGGGGTGCCCCGAACCCGGGGCTGAGAGGCGCGCGAGCCAACCCATCGAACCTGATCCGGGCAATACCGGCGGAGGGAACGGTCTAAAACACTCAGACGTTTTCCATGCCCGCGTTGCCCCACATGCAAGAAGGGAGCGACATGGCGCATATCGCTTTGACCATCGCGGGATCCGACAGCGGCGGAGGGGCCGGCATTCAGGCCGACCTCAAGGCGATGTCGGCGCTGGGTGTGTTCGGTGCCAGTGTCATCACCGCCGTCACCGCCCAGAACACGCAGGCGGTCACCGCCGTACATGGCATCCCGCTGGACATGATCGCCGCGCAGATCGATGCGGTTCTGTCCGATCTGGACGTGCGCGCGGTCAAGATCGGCATGTTGGCCACGCCCGAAATCATCCAGACCGTCGCCGACGGTCTGTCCGGCTTTACCGGGCCCATCGTGCTGGACCCGGTGATGATCGCCAAATCGGGCGATGCCCTGCTGGCGCGTGAGGCGGTGCAGACGTTGCGCGAGGTGCTTCTGCCCCGCGCCACCGTCCTGACCCCGAACCTGCCCGAGGCGGCCTGCCTGCTGGATCAGATGATTGCGGAGACCACCGACGAGATGACGGCGCAAGGCCATGCCCTGTGCGATCTGGGCGCGGGCGCGGTTCTGATGAAGGGCGGGCATGGCAAGGGCGATGTCTGCCGGGATCTGCTGGTATCTCAGGACGGGGTCGTCGCTCAGTTCGAGGCCCCGCGGGTGAACACGAAGAACACGCATGGCACGGGTTGCACCCTTTCTTCGTCCATCGCGGCGGGATTGGCCAAGGGGCTGGGGCTGGCGGATGCCGCGGTGCAGGCACATTCCTATCTGCAGGGCGCGATTGCGGCGGCGGACGGTCTTGGGGTCGGGCACGGGCATGGCCCCGTTCACCATTTCTATCGGGTTTGGGAGTCGTGACGGTCTGGTCCGTCATAGGTGCCGGGGTGGCCGGTCTGGCCGTGGCCTCGGAACTGGTCGCGCGGGGTGCGCAGGTACGGGTGTTTGACCCCGGCGGGCCTCCCGGGCCACATGGCTGTTCGTGGTGGGCCGGTGGCATGTTGGCGCCCTGGTGCGAATATGAGAATGCCGAGGAACCCGTGCTGCGACTGGGGCAACAGGCCATCGATTGGTGGGCGGCCCGCACCCCGGTCACGCGGCAAGGAACGCTGGTCGTGGCCAACACGCGAGACCTGCCCGACCTGCGCCGCTTTGCCCGCCGGACTGAGGGGTTCACGCTGGTCGATCAAGCGAAAATTGCTGAATTAGAGCCTGATTTGCACGGTTTTTCCCAAGGCCTGTTCTTCGCAGATGAGGCCCATCTGGACCCTCGCCGCGCGCTGCAGGACCTGTATCGCGGCCTTCAGGATAAGGGCGTCGCATTCCATCGCAAGCTGGCTCCGTCGCGGCTGGACAACGCCATCGACTGCCGTGGCCTGCACGCGCGCGACATCCTTCACGACCTGCGCGGCGTGAAGGGGGAAATGCTGGTGATCCGCTGCCCCGACGTGACGCTGACCCGTCCCGTGCGGCTTCTACATCCTCGGATGCCGCTCTATGTCGTGCCGCGGGGCGAGGGCGTCTACATGCTGGGCGCCACGATGATCGAATCCGAGGACAGCAGCCGGATCACTGCGCGCTCGATGCTGGAACTGCTCAGCGCGGCCTATGCGCTGAACCCGGCCTTCGGCGAGGCCGAGGTGCTGGAAATCGGGGTCGATCTGCGCCCGGCCTTTCCCGACAACCTGCCGCGCATCCGCCGGCTGGGGCGGACGATCTATGCCAATGGCCTCTATCGCCACGGCTACCTGCTGGCCCCGGCCTTGGCCCGGGGCGTGGCCGATCTGGCGCTCGAGAACACACATTCGGAGATGGCCGATGAAGATCGTGCTTAATGGCGAACCGCGCGAGGTGCGCGCCGAAACCCTTGGTGAATTGCTGGCGGAATGCGGGTTTTCCGGCCGAGTCGCCACTGCGGTGAACGAGGAATTTGTGCCCTCGGGCCTGCGCATCGCGCACAAACTGGCCGAGGGCGACCGGGTCGAGGTCGTCGCACCGATGCAGGGGGGCTGAGGATGAAAACGTTTTACGGCACCGAACTGCCCAACCCGCTGATGCTGGGCACCGCGCAATATCCCAGCCCGGCGATCCTGGAACAGGCCTTTCGAGCCAGCGGCGCGGGCGTGGCCACGGTGTCATTGCGGCGCGAGGGCGCGGGCGGGGCGGGTCAGGCGTTCTGGTCGATGATCCGCGATCTGGGCGTGCTGATCCTGCCCAACACCGCCGGCTGTCACACGGTCAAAGAGGCCGTCACCACCGCCCACATGGCGCGCGAGGTGTTCGACACACCGTGGATCAAGCTGGAACTGATCGGCCACACCGACAGCCTGCAGCCCGACGTGTTCCAACTGGTCGAGGCCGCGCGCATTCTGACCGACGAGGGGTTCCAGGTGTTTCCCTACACCACCGAAGACCTGATCGTGGCCGAGCGTCTGCTGGCCGCCGGGTGCCAGGTGCTGATGCCCTGGGGCGCGCCGATCGGGTCGGGACGGGGTTTGAACAACGAATACGCCCTGCGCGCGATGCGGGCCGAGTTTCCCGACGTGCCGTTGGTGGTGGATGCCGGCATCGGCCTGCCCAGCCACGCCGCCCACGCGATGGAGCTGGGCTATGACGCGGTTCTGCTGAACACCGCTGTCGCCCGCGCGGGCGATCCGGTGGCGATGGCGCAGGCCATGGCGCTGGCGGTGCAGGCCGGGAAATTGGCGCATCAGGCCGACCCGATCGAGCCGCGCGACATGGCCGAACCCTCGACCCCCGTGATCGGAAAGGCCTTTCTGTCATGATGCTCGACCGCTTCTATCCGATCTTCGATCACACCGACTGGCTGCGGCGGATGCTGCCCTTGGGCGTAAAGTTGGTGCAGCTGCGCATCAAGGATCAGCCCGACGCGGTGGTGCGCGCGGAGATCGCCACCGCGCAGGCCCTGTGCCGCGACCACGGCGCGGTGCTGGTGGTGAACGACTATTGGCGGGCCGCCATTGACGCGGGCTGCGATTGGATCCACCTGGGGCAGGAGGACCTGGACGACGCCGATCTGCCCGCCATCCGCAAGGCCGGACTGAAACTGGGCGTATCCACGCATGACGATGACGAGCTTGAACGCGTGTTGTCGATGGACCCGGACTATGTGGCACTGGGGCCGGTCTATCCGACCATCCTTAAAAAGATGAAATGGCACCAACAGGGCCTGCCGCGGGTGACCGAGTGGAAACGGCGCGTGGGTGACATCCCTCTGGTCGGCATCGGCGGTATGAGCGTCGAGCGCGCGCCGGGCGTGTTTCAGGCCGGGGCCGACATCGTCTCGGCCGTGACCGACATCACCCTGAACGCCGACCCCGAAGCGCGGGTGCGCCAGTGGATCGAGGTCACGCGATGAGCCGCTATGCCCGCCAGATGATCCTGCCCGAGGTCGGGGCCGAGGGGCAGAACCGCCTTGCCCGCGCGCGGGTTTTGGTCGTCGGCGCCGGGGGGCTGGCCGCGCCCGCCCTGCCGCTGCTGGTCGGGGCTGGGGTGGGGCATCTGACCATCGTCGATCCCGATACAGTGGACCTGTCGAACCTGCATCGCCAGACGCTGTTTGCCGAGTCCGATTGCGGCCGCCCCAAGGCCGAAGCGGCCGCCGAACGCTGCCGGGCACTGAACAGCGAGATTACCGTTGCAGCGCGAAAACAGACTCTAACGCCTGCAAGTGCCGCTGAATTGGTGGCCGAGGCCGATCTGGTTCTGGACTGCGCGGACAGTTACGCGGCCAGCTATACGTTGTCGGATACCTGCCTGGCGCAGGGCAAGCCGCTGATCAGCGCCTCGGTTTTGGGCCTGTCGGGGTATGTTGGCGGGTTCTGCGGCGGTGCGCCCTCCTTGCGCGCGGTTTTTCCCGACGCGCCGGACAGTGGCGCCAGTTGTGCCACCGCGGGTGTTCTGGGCCCGGTCGTGGCGATGATCGGCGCGATGCAGGCGCAGATGGCGCTGGGCGTGATCCTGGGCCTCGAGCCTTCGCCGTTGGGCCAAATGATGCAGGTGGACGGGCGCAACTGTATCAGCAGCGGCTTCCGCTTTGACACCGCGCCGGAACCGGACGGCCATTTCCCCTTTGTTGCCCCCTCGCAACTGACCCCGGACGACCTGGTTGTCGACCTGCGCAGCGTCGATGAGGCCCCCCAGCCGATTCACCCCAACGCTCGCCGATTGACGGTCGAAGCGCTGAAAACAGATCCTAACAAAGGAAAATCGCTGGCCCTCTGCTGTGCCACCGGGCTGCGCGCCTGGCGCGCGGCAGAGGAACTCCACCCCCATTGGCCCGGCCGGATCGTTCTGGTCGCCGCCGCAACGTCGTGAAGCAAAAGGAAACGCAGACCATGAAGAAACTGATCGCCGCCCTTGCCTTGCTGGCCGCCGCGCCCGCCTGGGCGCAGGACAAGATGACCATTCTGCTGGACTGGTTCGTGAACCCCGACCACGGGCCGATCATCGTGGCGCAGGAAAACGGCTATTTCGCCGAACAGGGGCTTGAGGTCGAAATCGTTCCGCCCGCCGATCCGTCCGCCCCGCCGCGCCTTGTGGCCGCCGGTCAGGCCGATTTGGCCGTGTCCTACCAGCCGCAGCTGCACCTGCAGATCCACGAGGGCCTGCCGCTGAAACGGGTCGGGACGCTGGTCGCCACGCCGCTGAACTGCCTTCTGGTGCTCGAGGATGGCCCGATCAACACGCTGGCCGATCTCAAGGGCAAGAAGATCGGCTTTTCGGTTGCCGGTGTCGAAGAGGCGATCCTGACCGCGATGCTGAACGCGCATGGCGTGTCGCTGGACGATATCGAGATGATCAACGTCAACTTCTCGCTGTCGCCGTCGCTGATGACCGGGCAGGTGGACGCCGTGATCGGCGCCTTCCGCAATTTCGAACTGAACCAGATGGATATCGAGGGCGTCCCGGGCCGCTGCTTCTACATCGAGGAAGAAGGCGTGCCGCCCTATGACGAGTTGATCTATGTCGCCAACCCCGAGACGATGGACAAGGACATGATTGCCCGCTTCCTGGCCGCAACCGAGAAGGCCACGCAGTTCATCGTGAACAATTCGGAAAAAAGCTGGGAGATCTTCGCCGCCACCTCGCCCGAGTTGCAGGACGAGCTGAACGCCCGCGCCTGGGTCGATACCCTGCCGCGTTTCGCACTGCGGCCGGCGGGATTCGATGCCGGCCGCTATGCCCGGTTCGAGGCCTTTCTGAAAGAGTCCGGCATGATCGACAGCATCAACCCGGTCAGCGACATCACCATCGACGTGACCGCGCAATGAGCGAGTACGGCAAAGCCTTCGCACTGATGCGCGACGCGGCGCACGGGCCGTGGCGGGACTATACCCGCCACGCCTTTG
The DNA here is from genome assembly GCF_059613045.1 of Ruegeria sp. BHSC037. NCBI lineage: Bacteria > Pseudomonadati > Pseudomonadota > Alphaproteobacteria > Rhodobacterales > Roseobacteraceae > Ruegeria > Ruegeria sp. BHSC037. The sequence continues at coordinate 74,735 of NZ_JBXWRT010000008.1, read as the reverse complement.
TCGAAGGGCTGAAGGACGGCACGCTGCCGCGCGCGGCCTTTCTGAATTACCTGCGGCAGGATTACGTGTTCCTGATCCATTTCTCGCGCGCCTGGGCGCTGGCGGTGGTGAAATCGGAAACCCATACCGAAATGCTGGCCGCGTCGCGCACGGTGAACGGTCTGATCAGCGAAGAGATGCAGTTGCATATCGGCATTTGCAAGGCCGAGGGCATCAGCCAGGACGAGCTGTTCGCCACCCCCGAACGCCCCGAGAACCTGGCCTATACCCGCTATGTGCTCGAGGCCGGCTACAGCGGTGATCTGCTGGACCTGTTGGCGGCGCTGGCGCCCTGCGTGATGGGATATGGCGAGATCGGCACCCGGCTGGCGGCCGAGGCGACCTCGGACACCTATCGCGACTGGATCGATACCTATGCCGGGGACGACTACCAGGCGGCCTGCCGGGCCGTGGGTGAGTTGCTGGATTCGGCTCTGACACGACGGCTTGGGGCGGATTTCCGTACCACACCGCGTTGGGATCGCCTGTGCCACACCTTCCGCACCGCGACCGAGCTCGAAGTGAATTTCTGGCAGATGGGTCTGACCCCATGACCCCGCCCCCCGATCTGATCCTCAGCGGACAGGCCAGCATCGACGGCGCGCCGCTGTTCGCGCCGCTGACCCTGTCGCTGAAGGCGGGGCAGTGGACCTGTCTGCTGGGCGGATCGGGGGTCGGCAAGACCACGGTTCTGCGCCTGATCGCCGGGTTGGCGACGGGGGCCGAGTTCACCGGCGAGATCCGCGCCAGCGACGGGCTGCCGGTGGCCGAGCGCGTCGCCTACATGGCGCAGGACGATCTGCTGCTGCCTTGGGCCACGGTCGCGCAGAACGTGGCGCTGGGTGCCCGGTTGCGCGGCGAACGGATCGACGAGGACCGCCGCGCCCGGCTGATCGAACGGATGGGGTTGCGGGATCACATGACCAAGAAGCCCTCGGAACTGTCCGGCGGGCAGAGTCAGCGCGTGGCGCTGGCCCGCACCCTGATGGAGGACAAGCCGATCATCCTGTTGGACGAGCCGTTCTCGGCGCTGGATGCGCGCACCCGCGCTGACATGCAGGACCTGGCCGCCGAAGCGTTGCAGGGACGCACCGTCCTGCTGGTCACCCACGACCCGGCCGAGGCCGCGCGTCTGGGTCAGTCGATCATGGTGATGACGCGCAGTGGCCTGACCCCGTGTCAGCCGCCCCATGCGCCGGTGCCGCGCAAGGTGGACGATCTCGAGACGCTGGAAACGCAGGGGGCGCTGCTGAAGCTGCTGCGGGAGGAGGTGGCATGAAGACGCTCTCGGCCCTTGCCGCGACGCTGTTTGCGCTGGTCCTCTGGCAGGCGATCGTCACCCTGACCGGCCTGCCGAAATTCATCCTGCCTAGTCCGGCGGTGGTGGCCGAGACCTGGTGGCAGAACCGCTGGCTGATCGCCGAGCACACCTGGATCACCGCCATCGAGGTGCTGATCGGCCTGGCCTTTGGAACGGTGCTGGGTGTTATCACCGCGCTGCAGCTGGCCAATTCCCGCGCCGCGCGGGTGCTGGTGCAGCCGATGCTTGTGTTCACCCAGGCACTGCCGGTCTTTGCGCTGGCGCCATTGCTGACCCTGTGGCTGGGCTATGGGCTGTGGTCCAAGGTCGCGATGGCCGTGCTGATCATCTATTTCCCCATCACCGCGTCGTTTTTCGACGGGCTGATGCGCACGCCGCCCGGTTATCTGGACCTGGCCCGCACCATGCAGGCCAGCTCACGCAGCGTGTTGTGGCATATCCGCATCCCGGCAGCGCTGCCCTCGCTGGCCTCGGGGATGCGGCTGGCGGCGGTCTATGCCCCGATCGGGGCCGTGATCGGCGAATGGGTCGGCTCGTCTCAGGGGTTGGGATACCTGATGCTGCTGGCCAATGGCCGCGCCAAGACCGACCTGATGTTCGCCGCGATGCTGACGCTGGGGGTGTTCTCGATCCTGCTGCATCTGGTTGTGCGCCGCGCCACAGCCCGCATGGCCGGTGAGGCGCGTTAACCATTCGGAAACCGATTATGCGGCAATCATGGGCGCATGACCAAGGACGCCTTTGCCGAAGCCCCATCGCTGTTCGAAAGTGACGAAGCGCCGGTCACGCCGCTGCCCACGGGTCGTCTGCCCTCGTATATCAAGGACCACCGCAAGCGCCTGCGCGAACGGTTTATGTCGGGTGGCGCGGGGGCGATGCCGGATTACGAGCTGCTGGAACTGGTCCTGTTCCGCTCGATCCCCCGGCAGGACGTGAAGCCGCTGGCGCGGCTGCTGCTGGATACGTTCGGTGATTTCAACCGGGTGCTGACCGCCCCGGTCGAGCGTCTGCGCCAGATCAAGGGCGTGGGCGACACCGTCATCACCGACCTCAAGATCCTCGAGGCCTGCGCCCATCGCATGGCCCGCGCCCGGGTGATGCAGCGGCATGTGATCTCCAGCTGGGACGCGTTGCTGGACTATTGCCACACCACCATGGCCCATCGCGAGATCGAGCAGTTCCGCGTGTTCTACCTGGACCGCAAGAACGTGCTGATCGCGGATGAGGAGCAGGCCAAGGGCACCGTCGATCACGTACCCGTCTACCCGCGCGAGGTCGCCAAACGCGCGCTGGAGCTGAACGCCTCGGCGCTGATCTTGGTGCACAACCACCCGTCGGGCGACCCGACGCCGTCGCAGTCGGATATCGACATGACCAACCGCATCAACGATGCCTGCGCCGCACTTGGGCTGACCTTGCACGACCACCTGATCATCGGGAAATCGACCGAACTGAGCTTCCGGTCAGAAGGTTATCTCTAACCGCTAGCGCACCCAGACTTCGACGCGACGGTTGGCCTTGCGGCCCCAGTCGGTGTCGTCGCAGGCCAGGGGCATTGCCTCTCCGAACCCCTCGACCGAGATGTCGACGGAGTCGGGCACCGATGTCTGCACCGCCGCCAGAACCGCGTTGCGCACGGTCTGCGCCCGGCGCAGGGCGATCCGGGCATTGGACTCGGCCGGTCCGTCTCCGTCGCTGAAGCCGACGAAGACCAGCTTGCGTCCGTCATATTGGCCGGCCTCCAGCGCCTGCGCCAATTGCTGGATGTTCGACCGTGACTGTGCGTCCGGCCGCGACGATCCCGGCTCGAACCGGAACGATAGCGACAGGCGCGAGAGGGGGCGCAGGGTTTCGACCATGCGTTGCAGCTCCTGCAGCCCCACTTCGGACCCGCCCGAAGTGATGGCATTGGCCAGCCGGTCCCCCTGCAGCCCGATCTGAACGGCCTCGTGCGATTGGTCGGTGAACCCGGCTTTGCGGATCACCATCTGCGCCTCGGGACCCAGGGCATAGGCCAGAAACTGTCGGGCGATCTTGGGCAGGCGCCGCTGTGGCAGATACAGGAACATCGGTAGGGTCAGGGGGTAGTCCTCGGTCTTGATGGCCGGGCGGGTGGCCCGCATCGCGTGACCGCAGCCCCCCGCCAGCGGCAGGGCGCGCAACCCGCGGACCTGGGCCAAGGTGGCGATTCCGATGGCAAAGGGATCGCGCGCGATGGCCGCGACCAGATCGCTGCCCCGTGCATGGCGGATCGCGGTGTCGGCGGGTTGTGCCTGGGCGGGTTGTAACAGCTGGTCCTGCACGGCCTGCGCCAGGCCTGATCCCGCATCGGGCAGATGCAGGGAAATCGGCGCGTCCGGGCCGCTGAGTTCGGCCCAGTTGGTCACCGCGCCGCTGAACACGCGTGCCAAGTCCGCCGGCGAGATCTGCGTCAACGGATTGTCCGGTGCCACCACCGGCACGAGCGCGTCCAGCGCCACCACCCGCGAGCGGCGCGGCCGGGTCAGGTCGCCAAGACCGGCATCACGGGCCGCGGCGATCTCGGGCGCGCGGATCTCGCGCAGCGCCAAGGCGATGTCGGTTTCATCGGCGATCAGATCGGCAAACGCCTGGCCGGTAGGGGTGGCGTGCAGGGTAAATCGGGCCATGGGCGCATCGCGTCCGGCCCGATGCAGGGCCAGTTGAAACCGGTCGGCGCCCAGGTCGGTGCGTATCAGCATCAGCCCTTCTCGTTCGGCAAAGCCTTCGATCAGCGCAGGAAACAGAGTTTCGGCCATCACCGGGGCGCCCGACAGGTGCAGTTCGGTGACGAAATCGGTCAGGTTGGGGCAGGCCGGGCCATCGCAGGTCACCCCCGAGCCGTCCACCGTCAGCTCTCCGAACCGGGTCCCGACGCGGTAGAACTCGCCGTCATATCCCAGAAGGGTGCCCGTGATCTCGACCTGACCGTCATGCGAGGTCAGTGTGATGTCTTGTGCCAGGGCGCCCGATACACCCGTGAACAGCGACACCGCCGTCACCGCCGCGCGAAGAAATGTCATTAATCCCGTTGACCCGCCTGCCGATTAGTTTGCGGCGATTTTCAGGTCTTGGAACAGATTATTCAACACCAGAAAATCCTGCCCGCTGTCGCAGGCGGGTAGAACAAGCGACAATTCGCGGGACCGCAGTTCCTGGTCGCTCAGCAGCTCGAGCGATTGCATGCTCAGCTCCTGCCCGCAGTTCGCGGGGGTGATTTCGGCCTCGACGGTCAGAGCGACTGATCCGTCGGTTCCGTTGCCGTTCTTGGGAATCGAGTAGATTTCGACCTTGCGGCCGCCGCCGGTGCCATAGTGCTCCACCCGGCCTGTGCCTTGCGCTTCCGCGTTCGACCAGACATGCCCGGCTTCGCCATACGACGCACCGAATTCCAGCGCATGCAGCTGCAGCTCGGTGTTGCCCGACCATTGAAGGGCCACACGGTCGAACCCGGCGATCTCGGGCACATGGGTGGTGGCCACCGTGCCCAGCTTGTCATCGAACGAGATCAGGAAAATCGCGTACTCGGCCAGAACGGGGATGGTCAGATCCAGGCGCCCGTCCTGATCGGTCTGTCCCGTGAAGACCATGCCGCTGTGCAGCAGTTCGACTGTCTGGTTCGGATGGCATGGCGCCGTCACGACGACATGGGCGGAAGCCAGTGGCACGGTCGTCGCCCGGGCACGCAGCCCGCAATCGGCCGCGGCGGTCGCGTCGGCGGGGGCAGGGCGCGCGGTGTCCGGGGTTGGGGTGTCTCCGGTGGCCGGAGAGGCGGAGGTCAGGACGATGTCCTCGAGCCCGGCGATCATCGTACTTTCGGCAACAGCAGTCTGGCCCGCAGAGGGGGATGCGGCCGACTGCGCCGCCGGGCCGTACTGCATCAGATACCCGATGGCCAGCGCGCACGCGACCGTACCGCCGGTGGTCACATAGTTTCGAATCACGAACAAGACACCCTCCCCAGTTGAAGGAGCAAAGGAGACTGTCGTTAAAGATCGCGGCCAATCTGTGGCCGCGACGCGGAGTCATTGTGTCGGAAATTGGGCCGGGTCAGACCAGCCGGCCATGGCAATGCTTGAACTTCTTGCCCGATCCGCAGGGACATTGATCGTTGCGGGAGGGATTGCCCCAGGTTGACGGGTCGTCCTCGACGAAGCCGGGGCGCGCATCGCCCGAGGCCTTGGCTTCGGCCACCGCTTCGGCCCGTTCGGCGGCCTTCTGGATCTGGGCCTGCTGCGCCTGCATCTGGGCCAGCATCTCGCGCTGCTCTTCCTCGCTCAGCGGGCGCACACGTGCCAGATGTTGGGTCACCGTCTCGCGCATGCCGTCCAGCATGTTCTCGAACAGCTGGAACGCCTCGGTCTTGTATTCGTTCAGCGGGTCGCGCTGGGCATAGCTGCGGAACCCGATGACCGAGCGCAGATGCTCCAGCGTCAGCAGGTGCTCGCGCCATTTGCTGTCGATGGTCTGCAGCAGCACCTGCTTTTCGATGTTGCGCATGTTCTCGGGGCCGAAGGCGACGGCCTTCTGGGCCATCATCTCGTCGGCGGCCTTGATCAGGCGCTCACGGATGGCTTCATCGTCCACGCCTTCTTCGGCGGCCCAGTCCTGAACCGGGGCATCCATGTTCAGCTTGTCCTTGACCGCCGCGTGCAGCCCCTCGGTATCCCATTGGTCGGCATAGCTCTTGGGCGGCATATACTGGTCGATCAGGTCGTCGATCACCTGCTCGCGCATGTCTGACACGATGTCGGATAGATCGTCGGAGGACATGATCTCGCGGCGCTGGCTGAAGATCACCTTACGCTGATCGTTCATAACGTCGTCGAACTTGAGGACGTTCTTGCGCATGTCGAAGTTGCGGGCTTCGACCTTGGCCTGCGCGCGCTCCAGCGATTTGTTCACCCAAGGGTGCACGATCGCCTCGCCTTCTTTCATGCCCAGCGTGGTCAGAACCTTGTCCAGCCGTTCCGAGCCGAAGATGCGCATCAGGTCGTCTTCCAGGCTGAGGAAGAACACGGTGCGGCCCGGGTCGCCCTGACGGCCCGAGCGGCCGCGCAGCTGGTTGTCGATGCGGCGGCTTTCATGGCGTTCCGAGGCCAGAACGAACAAACCTCCGGCCTCCAGCACCTTCTGCTTTTCTTCGGCGTGGCGAGATTCTTCCCGGGCACGCAGTTCCGCCGGGTCGGCGTCGGGGTTCTCGGCCAGCGCCTGCATCACGCTCATTTCCACATTGCCGCCCAGCTGGATGTCGGTGCCGCGGCCGGCCATGTTGGTGGCGATGGTCACCGCGCCCAGACGTCCGGCCTCGGCCACGATCTGGGCCTCCTGCTCGTGCTGGCGGGCGTTCAGGACGTTGTGCTTGATGCCTTCCTTGGTCAGCATCTGGCTGAGCATCTCGGACTTCTCGATCGAGGTCGTGCCAACCAGAACCGGCTGGCCCTTGGCGTTGGCTTTCTTGATCTCTTCGATCATGGCCGCGTATTTCTCGGCCGCGGTGCGATAGACCTGATCATCCTCGTCCACGCGAGCGATCGGCTTGTTGGTCGGGATCTCGACAACGCCCAAGCCATAGATCTCGGCGAATTCCTCGGCCTCGGTCAGGGCGGTGCCGGTCATGCCGGCCAGCTTGTCGTACAGGCGGAAATAGTTCTGGAAGGTCACGCTGGCCAGGGTCACGTTCTCGGGCTGGATCGGCACCCCTTCCTTGGCCTCAATCGCCTGGTGCAGACCTTCGGACAGGCGGCGGCCCGGCATCATGCGCCCGGTGAATTCGTCGATCAGAACCACATTGCCGTCGCGGACGATGTAGTCCTTGTCGCGCTGGAACAGCTTGTGCGCGCGCAGACCCTGGTTGACGTGGTGCACCACCGTGGTGCTTTCGGGGTCGTACAGCGACTGGCCCTCGGGCAGCAGGCCGCGGGCCTGCAGCTGTTCTTCCAGGAACTCGTTGCCTTCATCTGTGAACGTCACGCTGCGGGATTTTTCGTCGATCGTATAATGATCTTCCTGCAGCTCGGGGATCAGCGCGTCGATGGCGGTGTACAGATCCGACCGGTCCTGCGACGGCCCCGAGATGATCAGCGGCGTGCGCGCCTCGTCGATCAGGATCGAGTCGACCTCGTCCACGATCGCGAAATTGTGGTACTTCTGGTAGACGTCCGCCAGGTCCGACTTCATGTTGTCGCGCAGATAGTCGAAGCCCAGCTCGTTGTTGGTGGCATAGGTGATGTCGCAGGCATAGGCGGCCTTTTTCTCGGCATCGGGCTGACCCGACCAGATCACACCGGTCGTCATGCCGAGGGCGCCGAACACCTTGCCCATCCATTCGGCGTCGCGCTTGGCCAAGTATTCGTTGACCGTGACCACATGCACGCCCTTGCCGGTCAGTGCGTTCAGATAGGCGGGGAAGGTGGCGACCAGAGTCTTGCCTTCGCCCGTCTTCATCTCGGCGATGTTGCCCTGATGCAGGAAGATACCGCCCAGAAGCTGCACGTCGAAGGCCCGCAGACCCAGAGCCCGTTTTGCGCCCTCGCGGACGTTGGCGAAGGCTTCGGGCAGCAGGTCGTCCAGACTCTCTCCGTCTTTGGCGCGTTTGCGCAACTCGTCGGTCTTGGCCTTCAGATCGTCATCCGAGAGCTTCTCGAACTCCGGCTCCAGCGCGTTGATCTTTTCGACCAGCGGGCGGGTTGCCTTGATCTTGCGGTCGTTCGGTGTTCCGAACACCTTTTTGGCAAGCGTACCGAGTCCCAGCATGTTCACTCCAGCGGATCTTTTCTTGTCTTGGTTGCGACAGGCTTGCCCACCTTGCGCGCAACCCATAGATAGCTGGGAGGAAAGATGGTCCTGTCAAAGGCTTCAAGCGATGTAAGCGGCAGGTTCCAGAGTGTCAACGCCACGCCCTGTCGCGGCCAGAATATAGGATGAATTCATGCCCAAAGGTCTCACTTTTCTGCCATCGCTGGCGCTTGCGGCCATGATGGCCCTGCCGGTTGCCGCCGAAACCGAACCTTCGGCCGACACGGTTGTGGCGCGCGTCAACGGCGACGAGATCACTTTGGGCCATGTCATCGCCACCGCGGCCAGCCTGCCGCCGCAATATCAGCAGCTGGATGACGAGGTGCTGTACCAGTTCATCGTCGAGCAGCTGATCCAGCAGCAGCTGCTGAGCCAAGAGCAGGAAGACCTGACCCGCCTGAACGCGCTGATGCTGGAAAACGAGGCGCGCTCGCTGAAGGCGGTGCAGACGGTGAACCAGATCACCGATGCCCAGGTGACCGACGACGCGATCCAGGCCGCCTATGACGCGCAGTTCGCCGAGTTCCAGGGCGAGGACGAGTTCAACGCCAGCCACATCCTTGTCGCGACCGAGGACGAGGCCAAAGAGATCAAAGCGCAACTGGATGACGGCGCCGATTTTGCCGAGCTGGCCAAGGAGAAATCCACCGGTCCGTCCGGTCCCAATGGCGGCGCGCTGGGCTGGTTCGGCAAGGGCCAGATGGTGCCCGAGTTCGAACAGGCCGTGATCGGGCTGGAAAAAGGTCAGGTTTCGGACCCGGTGCAGACCCAGTTCGGATGGCATGTCGTGATTCTGAACGACAAACGCAAATCCGAAGCGCCCGAGCTGGCCGAGGTGCGCGACGAGCTGGCCCAGTCCGTCCGTCAGGAGGCCATTCAGGCCAGGATCGACGAGCTGAACCAGGCGGGCAGCGTCGAGCGCCCCGATGTCGAGGGCCTGACCCCGGACGTGGTCCGCAAGCTGGACCTGGTTCAGGAGTAAACCCCAGTGGCCAAGATCACCAAGGTGTCTCCGCTGGCCCCCGCGGCCTTTCCCGATCTGCCGGTTATCGACGGTGTGCGATTCGCCACGGTCGCCGCCGGGGTGCGGTATCAGGGCCGCACCGACGTGATGCTGGCGGTGCTCGATCCGGGCACCGCGGTGGCGGGGGTATTCACCCGCTCGGCCACCCGTGCGGCGCCGGTGCTGGATTGCCAGGACAAGATCGGCGGGCCCAGCGACGGGGCGGCGGCGATCCTGGTGAACTCGGGCAACGCCAACGCCTTTACCGGGCAGTACGGGCAGGCGTCGGTCGAGCAGATCACCGAAGCCGTGGCGCAGGCGACCGGTGTGGCGCAGAGCCGCGTGTTCACCTCGTCCACAGGGGTGATCGGCGAGCCGCTGCCGCATGACCGGATCGTGGCCCGGCTGGACGAACTGACCGCCGGCCTGCGCGCCGACGCGTTGGAAGAGGCGGCGCGGGCGATCATGACCACCGACACCTTCCCCAAAGGCGCCAGCGCGCAGGTGGAGATTGACGGCAAAACAGTCTCTATTGCGGGGATTGCCAAAGGGTCGGGCATGATCGCGCCCGACATGGCGACGATGCTGGTCTATATCTTCACCGATGCGAAGATCGAGCAACCGGCGCTGCAACGGTTGCTGGCCGAGCAGACCGACCGGACCTTCAACTGCATCACCGTGGACAGCGACACCTCGACCTCGGACAGCCTGCTGCTGTGCGCGACGGGCGCGTCAGGGGTGGAGGCCACCGGCAATGCCGATTTCGCGCGGGCGCTGGAATCGGTGATGCTGGACCTAGCGCATCAGGTGGTGAAGGACGGCGAAGGCGCCACCAAATTCGTCGAGATCCGCGTGACCGGCGCCGCCTCGGACGCCGATGCCAAGGTCCACGGCATGGCCATCGCCAATTCACCGCTGGTCAAGACCGCCATCGCGGGCGAGGACCCGAACTGGGGCCGTGTCGTCATGGCGATCGGCAAATCCGGCGCGGCGGCCGATCGCGACACGCTCAGCATTTCCTTCGGCGATATCCTCGTGGCCGAAAACGGCTGGGTCAGCCCAACCTATCGCGAGGAACACGCCGCCGCTTATATGAAAGGCCAGGAACTGGTGATCGCGGTCGATCTGGGGCTGGGCGCGGGCAAGGCCACTGTCTGGACCTGCGACCTGACGCACGGGTACATCGAGATCAACGCGGACTACCGGTCGTGACATCAGAGCAATTCCAGCAGAAGTGGAGCCCGGTTTTGCGTCCGGGACTGCGACAATGAAAACGGTTCTTGTCTCTGCCGTCGCCTTGATCGACGTGGATGGGCGGGTGCTGCTGGCGCAGCGCCCGGAGGGTAAGTCCATGGCCGGGCTGTGGGAATTTCCCGGCGGCAAGATCGAGCCGGGTGAAACCCCCGAGGCCGCCCTGATCCGCGAATTGCACGAGGAACTGGGCATCGACACCTGGGCCTCGTGCCTGGCGCCGCTGACCTTTGCCAGCCACAGCTATGACGATTTCCACCTGCTGATGCCTCTGTTCGCATGCCGGAAATGGCAGGGCATCCCGCAGTCGAAAGAAGGTCAGGCGCTGAAATGGGTGCGCGCGAACGACCTGCGCAACTATCCGATGCCGGCGGCAGATGTTCCACTGATCCCGATCCTGCGGGATTGGCTGTAACAATTCGTAAGATTCCGGAAAACATCACGAAAAAGTTGACGCTGATCGTCCTCCTTGTCCTTAATCGGGGCAGCGGCGCGCGGGTCTGACCCGGCGACGTCGTTCCGGCCCAAACCGGGGTCGGATGGGGAGGAGAGATAGAATTGGCTCAGACGCAGTCGGGCGCCGAGGGGATGCACTCCCTTCCGGCGCTGCTACACCGCAATGCGACGCAGTTCGGGGATGCCCCGGCCTACCGCGAAAAGGAATTCGGGATCTGGCAGTGCTGGACCTGGGCGGAAACGGCCGCCGAGATCCGTGCGCTGGCGTTGGGGTTCCTGGAGCTCGGCGTTGAAAAGGGCGACCATATCGCCGTAATCGGGCGCAACCGTCCGGCGCATTACTGGTCGATGATCGCGGCCCAGATGGTGGGTGCGGTGCCGGTGCCGCTGTATCAGGACTCGGTCGCCGAAGAGATGGCCTATGTGCTGGAGCACTGCGGCGCGAAATACGTGGTCTGCGGCGACCAAGAGCAGGTCGACAAGGTCATCGAGATCCAGCAGGATCTGCACCAGGTCAAGCATATCCTCTATACCGACAAGCGCGGCATGCGGAAATACGACCACAGCCAGATGAACGCGCTGAGCGACATCATGGCCGAGGGGCGCGCCGGGCATCACCGGTTCGATGCCGAGCTGGACCGCCGCATCGCCGAGATCACCTATGACGACACCTGCGTGATGCTCTATACCTCGGGCACCACGGGCAAGCCCAAGGGCGTGGTTCTGTCGAACCGCAACGTGATCGAAAGCGCAAAGAACTCGGCCGAATTCGACCACCTGACCCGGAACGAGGATATCCTGTCCTATCTGCCGATGGCCTGGGTGGGAGACTTCATCTTCTCGATCGGTCAGGCCTATTGGTGCGGCTTCTGCGTGAACTGCCCTGAAAGCGCCGACACGATGATGACCGACCTGCGCGAGATCGGGCCGACCTATTTCTTCGCGCCGCCGCGGGTGTTCGAGACCCAGTTGACCAACGTGATGATCCGGATGGAGGATGCCAGCCCGATGAAGCAGCGGATGTTCCGCTATTTCATGGATCACGCCAAGAAGGTCGGTGGACGCATCCTGGACGGCAAGCCGGTCAGTTTCATGGACCGTTTGAAATACGCGATCGGCAACGTGCTGGTCTATGGGCCGCTCAAGGATACGCTGGGCTATAGCCGCATTCGCGTGGGATACACCGCGGGCGAGGCGATCGGGCCCGAAATCTTCGAGTTCTACCGCTCGCTGGGGATCAACCTCAAACAGCTTTATGGCCAGACCGAGGCGACGGTGTTCATCACCGTCCAGCCCGACGGCGAGGTTCGGGCCGACACGGTGGGCGTCCCAGCCCCCGATGTCGAGCTTAAGATCGCCGAGAATGGCGAGATCTTCTATCGCTCGCCCGGCGTGTTCGTCGAATATTTCAAGAACCCCGAATCCACCGCCTCGACCAAGGACCCCGAAGGTTGGGTGGCCACGGGCGACGCGGGCTTCATCGAGGAAAGCAGCGGCCACCTGCGGATCATCGACCGCGCCAAGGACGTGGGCAAGATGGCCGATGGCTCGATGTTCGCGCCGAAATATGTCGAGAACAAGCTGAAGTTCTATCCCGACATCCTCGAAGCGGTGCTGTTCGGCAATGGTCGCGACCGTTGCGTGGCGTTCATCAACATAGACCTGACGGCGGTGGGCAATTGGGCCGAGCGCAACAACATCGCCTATGCCTCGTACCAGGAACTGGCGGGCCATACGCGGGTGCTGGAGACGATCCGCAGCCACGTGGAAGAGGTCAACAAGTCGGTTGCCGCCGACGAGATGCTGTCGGGTTGCCAGGTGCACCGGTTCGTGGTGCTGCACAAGGAACTGGACCCCGATGATGGCGAGATCACCCGCACCCGAAAGGTGCGCCGCAAGTTCGTCGAGGACAAATACGCCGACATCATCGCCGCGCTCTATGACGGGTCCGAGACGGTCTCGACCACGACCGAGGTGACCTATGAGGACGGACGCAAGGGATCCATCAGCGCCACGCTGCAGATCGTCGACGTGCCGGTCGCGCCGGTGTCGCATCAGAAGGTGGCCGCGGAATGAGGCCGGTCGCGCGCCGCTCGGCCTGTGGCCATCGCCCCGCCCGCCGTCCCGTTCACCCGCAGTTTGAGGAGTAGACGATGCTGGATGCATCCGACGACGGATATGTCACCGAGGATGGCCGCAAGATTGGCGGCGTGGTGATGGAGATGAAGAACATCACCCTGAGGTTCGGCGGCGTGGTGGCTATCAAGGACATCTCGTTCGACATTCGCCAGGGCGAGATCCGCGCGATCATCGGGCCCAACGGTGCGGGCAAGTCCTCGATGCTGAACGTGATTTCCGGCTTCTACGTCCCGCAGGAGGGCGAGGTCTGGTTCCACGGGGCGAAGCGCCCGCCGATGAAACCCTATGAGGTGGCGCGGCAGGGCATCGCCCGGACCTTTCAGAACATCGCCCTGTTCGAAGGCATGAGCGTTCTGGACAACGTGATGACAGGCCGCCTGAATTTCATGAAGACCAACATCGTGCAGCAGGCGATCTGGCGCGGTAAGGCCGAGGCGGAAGAGGTGGAAAACCGCGAGGCGGTGGAGAAGATCATCGATTTTCTGGAAATCCAGCACATCCGCAAGACACCGGTTGCGCGCCTGCCCTATGGCCTGAAGAAACGCGTCGAGTTGGCCCGCGCACTGGCCGCCGAACCCAAGCTGCTGCTGCTGGACGAGCCGATGGCGGGCATGAACGTCGAGGAAAAAGAGGACATGAGCCGCTTTATCCTGGATGTGAACGACGAATTCGGCACGACCATTGCCCTGATCGAGCATGACATGGGCGTGGTGATGGACTTGAGCGACCGCGTGGTCGTGATGGATTACGGCAAGAAGATCGGGGACGGCACGCCGGACGAGGTGCGCAACAACCAGGAAGTCATCGACGCCTATCTGGGGGTCAGCCATGACTGAGCACCGTACAGAATTGAGGGGAGGCGCAGATGCCTGATCAGTTGATTTTCGCGATGGAGGTCTTTCTGAACGGCCTCATGGCCGGGGTGCTGTATGCGCTGGTCGCGCTGGGCTTTGTGCTGATCTACAAGGCGTCTGGGATCTTCAATTATGCCCAGGGGGTTATGGCCCTGTTTGCGGCGATGACGCTGGTGGGGATCATGAACGGGCAGGTGCCCTTTGCCCATCTGATCAACGCCACCTTCGGCACGCATGTTTATTCGTTCGGCTGGACCGTTCCGGCGCTGCTGGCGATCATTCTGACGATGGGCGTGATGGTTCTGCTGGCCTGGGCGGTGCAGCGTTTTGTCATGCGCCACCTTGTGGGCCAGGAGCCGATCATCCTTTTCATGGCCACGATCGGCCTGGCCTATTTCCTGGAAGGCGTGGCCGACCTGATGTGGGGGTCCGAGATCAAGACGCTGGACGTGGGTTTGCCGCAGGGCATCAACCTGTGGATCGACGAGACCACCTACAACATCTTCGGCTACGGCTTCTTCATCGACAATCTGGACATCGTGGCGACGGTCATCGCGGCGTTGCTGGTGGCCGCGCTGGTCGCGTTCAGCCAGTACACCAAGCAGGGCCGCGCCATGCGGGCTGTGGCCGACGACCACCAGGCCGCACTGTCGGTCGGTATCTCGCTGAACTTCATCTGGATCATGGTCTGGTCGGTGGCCGGGTTCGTGGCGCTGGTCGCGGGCATCATGTGGGGCACCAAGTCGGGCGTGCAGTTCTCGCTGTCGCTGATTGCGCTCAAGGCATTGCCGGTTCTGATGCTGGGTGGGTTCACTTCGATCCCCGGCGCCATCGTCGGCGGGCTGATCATCGGCGTGGGCGAGAAGCTGTTCGAGTTCGCCGTGGGCCCGCTGGTGGGTGGCGCGACCGAGAACTGGTTCGCCTACGTGCTGGCGTTGATCTTCCTGGTGTTCCGGCCGCAGGGCCTGTTCGGCGAGAAGATCATCGAGAGGGTGTAGGCCATGACCAAGCTGATCGCCATCATCAACGTGATCGCGTGGGCGGGGTTCTGGGCCTTTGGGTACATCGCCCTGACCTCGGACGATCTGACCGCCAATCAGCTGACCGTGGCCGCGCTTTTGGCCTTTGCCGGGCTGGTCATGGGCGTTCTGGCTTACATGAAACTGGTGCGCGCCTCGGAGGCGAGCGGATATGCCAAACGGTCCAGCCAACTGGACGTCGAAGCCCGCAACCGGGCGCAGGAACAATGGGGAAAGTAAGACATGTTCTATCGTGAGGCCGGAGACTTCAAGACCTCCTACAGGGACGACAACCAGACTTTCCCGATCAAGTTCGACCGGTATCGGTATTATGTGGTGCTGGCGGTGGCGTTCGGGATAATTCCGTTCATCATCAACGACTATTGGGCCAACGCGCTGTTGCTGCCCTTCCTGATCTATGCGATTGCGGCGATCGGCCTGAACATCCTTGTGGGGTATTGCGGGCAGGTTTCCCTGGGTACCGGGGGGTTCATGGCCGTGGGCGCCTATGCCTGCTACAAGCTGATGACCGCCTTCCCCGACGTGTCGATGTTCATCCATGTGATCCTGGCCGGCGGCATCACCGCAATCGTGGGCGTGCTGTTCGGCCTGCCCAGCCTGCGGATCAAGGGGTTCTATCTGGCGGTGGCGACGCTGGCGGCGCAGTTCTTCTTGGTGTGGCTGTTCAACCGGGTGCCGTGGTTCTACAACTATTCGGCCTCGGGGCAGATCAACGCGCCGGAACGTGACGTGTTCGGCATCATCATCACCGGCCCCAACGCGCCGGCCTGGGCGACCTATCTGTTCTGCCTGATCTTCCTGACTGCCTGCGCGATCATCGCCCGCAACCTGACCCGCGGCACCACCGGGCGCACCTGGATGGCGATCCGCGACATGGACATCGCCGCCGAAATCATCGGTGTGAACCCGTTGCGCGCCAAGCTCAGCGCCTTTGCCGTCAGCTCGTTTTTCGTGGGCGTGTCGGGCGCGCTGTTCTTCGCCATCTACCTTGGCGCGGTCGAGGTGGGTGAGGCCTTCGGCATCCAGAAATCTTTCCTGGTGCTGTTCATGGTCATCATCGGCGGGCTGGGCTCGATCTTCGGATCCTTCGCCGGCGCGGCCTTTCTGGTGCTGCTGCCGGTGGTGCTCAAGGTCGTGGGTGCGGACATGCTGGGCTGGCCCACCGACATCGTCGCGCATCTGCAGCTGGTGATTGTGGGCGGGCTGATCATCCTGTTCCTGATCCTCGAACCGCACGGTCTGGCGCAGCTGTGGCGCGTCGCCAAGGAGAAACTGAGACTCTGGCCTTTCCCGCACTAGGGACCGGCCCAATCAAGAAAGGGGCGCAAAGCCCGAACCAACATCGGACAAACCAAGGGAGGAGACACCCGATGAACAAGAAACTGGCAACCATGGCGCTGGGTGCGCTGATGGCCGCAGGTCCGGCAATGGCCGACCTCGTGTTCCCGTCGCTCAGCTACCGCACCGGGCCTTACGCCGCGGGCGGCATCCCCTTCGCGGATGGCTACGCGGATTATTTCACTCTGCTCAACGAGCGGGACGGCGGCATCGGTGGTGTTCCAGCCAAGGTCATCGAGTGCGAAACCGGCTACAACACCGAGAAGGGTGTCGAATGCTATGAATCGACCAAAGGCGAAGGTGCGCTGGTGTATCAGCCGTTGTCGACCGGCATCACCTATCAGCTGATCCCCAAAACCACCGCTGACGACATTCCGATGCACACTATGGGCTATGGCCGCACCTCGGCCAAGAACGGCAAGGTGTTCAGCCACACGTTCAACTATCCGGCCAACTACTGGGACGGCGCCTCGGGTGCGATCAACTATCTGCTGGACGAGAACGGCGGTGATCTGAACGGCAAGAAAATCGCGCTGGTCTATCACAACTCGGCCTATGGCAAAGAGCCGATCCGCACGCTGGAAGAGCTGTCCAAGAAGCACGGCTTCGAGCTGGTGGCCCTGCCGGTCGATCACCCGGGCCAGGAGCAGAAATCGCAGTGGCTGCAGATCCGCCGCGACCGTCCCGACTATGTTCTGATGTGGGGCTGGGGCGTGATGAACCAGGTCGCCATCCAAGAGGCCGCGAACATCCGGTTCCCGATGGAAAACTTCATCGGCATCTGGTGGTCGGGCGCTGAACATGACGTGATGCCCGCCGGTGCGGCCGCCGATGGCTACAAGGCGCTGACCTTCCACAACGTCGGCTCGGACTTTCCGCTGTATGACGATCTGAGGAAATACGTCGTCGATGCAGGCAAGGCCGCCGGAGCCGGCGATCAGGTCGGTACGGTCCTGTACAACCGCGGACTCTATGCTGCGATGCTGGCCGCCGAAGCCGCCAAGAAGGCGCAGGAAATCTCGGGCAAGGCCGACATCACCGGTGCCGACATGCGGGCCGGTATGGAAGCGCTTGAGATGACCGAAGAAAAGATGGCCGAACTGGGACTGCCGAATTTCGGCCCGACCTTCACCGTGAGCTGTGAAAACCACGGCGGCGACGGAATGGTGGGTGTGACCCAGTGGGATGCGGACACCAAGACTTGGTCGCTGATCTCGGACTTCAAGCCGACCGATGGCGACGTGATCGGTGCGCTGATCGAGGAAGACTCGGCCGCTTATGCCGCCGAGAACAACATCGAATCGCGCTGCAACTGAGCGGCACGAACACCGGGGCGGCGGCTGACCGCCGCCCCGAACCGGACAAGCCCCGAACGGGGCAGGCATGAGGACACGCGCTGATGCTGGATGCGGCACAAACCACTGACGTGCAGGCGGAAACCCTGCTTGAGGTCAACAATATCGAGGTGATCTACAACCACGTGATCCTCGTGCTGAAGGGCGTCAGCCTGACCGTGCCCAAGGGCGGGATCACCGCGCTGCTGGGCGGCAACGGGGCCGGCAAGACGACGACGCTCAAGGCGGTGTCGAACCTGCTGCATTCCGAACGCGGCGAGGTCACCAAGGGCTCGATCAAGTATCGCGGCCAGAACGTGCACGAGAGCGATCCGGCCGACCTGGTGCAGAAGGGCGTCATCCAGGTGATGGAAGGCCGCCACTGTTTCGAACATCTGACCGTCGAGGAAAACCTGCTGACCGGGGCCTATACCCGCAAGGACGGCAAGGCCGCCATCCAGCAGGACCTTGAACTGGTCTACAACTATTTCCCCCGCTTGAAAGAGCGCCGCCGAAGCCAGGCAGGCTATACCTCGGGCGGGGAACAGCAGATGGTCGCCATGGGCCGCGCGCTGATGAGCCGCCCCGAGACGATCCTGCTGGACGAGCCCTCGATGGGCCTTGCGCCGCAGCTGGTCGAGGAGATCTTCACCATCGTGAAGGACCTGAACGAACAGGAAGGCGTGTCTTTCCTGCTGGCCGAACAGAACACCAACGTGGCGCTGCGCTTTGCCCATTACGGATATATCCTGGAATCGGGGCGCGTGGTGATGGACGGCCCAGCCGCCGAACTGCGCGAGAACCCGGACGTCAAGGAATTCTACCTCGGCATGTCCGACGAAGGCCGCAAGAGTTTCCGCGACGTGCGGTCCTATCGTCGCCGCAAGAGGTGGCTGTGAGCGGATGGAGGATCTGGCGATGACATTCTACGACGCTCTGGAAACCCGTTCGGCCGATCAGCGCGCCGCCGAGCAATCGGCCGGTTTGCGCGAACAGCTGGCGCGGGCGAAATCCGCGCCCGGTTTCGCGGCCCATTTCGCCGATGTCGATCTGGATGCGATCCAGACCATCGCCGATCTGCCCAGGCTGCCGGTTCTGCGCAAGTCCGACCTGACCAAGGCGCAGGGTCAGCACCCGCCCTTTGGTGGCTTTACCGTCAAGCCTGCGCATGGCTTTGCCCATGTGTTCCAGTCGCCGGGGCCGATCTATGAACCCGGCGGAGTCGATCACGACTGGTGGCGCATGGGCCGGTTCCTGCATGCGGCGGGCGTGGGCCAGGGCGATATCGTGCAGAACTGTTTTGGCTATCACCTGACACCCGCGGGCATGATCTTTGAAAACGGCGCCCGTGCCGTGGGCGCAGCCGTGCTGCCCGCCGGCACCGGCCAGACCGAACTTCAGGTGACCGCCGCGCGCGACGTGGGCTGCACCGCCTATGCTGGCACGCCCGATTACCTGAAGGTGATCTTGGACAAGGCCGACGAGATGGGCGTTTCGCTGAACTTCTCGAAGGCCGTCGTGGGCGGCGGGGCTCTGTTCCCCAGCCTGCGCCAGGCCTATGCCGATCGGGGCATCTCCTGTCTGCAGTGCTATGCCACGGCCGATCTGGGCAATATCGCCTATGAAAGCGCCGCGATGGAGGGCATGATCATCGACGAGCATGTCATCGTCGAAATCGTGACCCCCGGTACCGGAACACCGGTGGCGGAAGGCGAGGTCGGCGAGGTCGTGGTGACCTCCCTCAACCCCGACTATCCGCTGATCCGCTTTGCCACCGGTGATCTGTCGGCGGTGTTGCCCGGGCAGTCGCCCTGTGGTCGCACCAACCTGCGCATCAAGGGCTGGATGGGGCGTGCCGACCAGACCACCAAGATCAAGGGCATGTTCGTGCGACCCGAACAGGTGGCCGCGCTGGTTGCCAAGCATGACGAGATCGTCAAGGCCCGCGTGATCGCCGCCCGGCAGGGCGAGATGGACACGATGACCGTTCAGATCGAAAGCCCCGGCGGCGACGCCGATACCTATGCCAAATCTGTGGTCGAGGTGCTCAAGCTGAAGGGTGCGGTTCAGGTGGTGCCGCCTGGCTCGCTGCCCAAGGATGGGCTGGTGATCGAGGATCAGCGCGTCTACGATTGATCCGGCCCCGGGTTCTGCGGCCAAATACGCCGCAGAATCCTGTGCCTGCCCACTGGCGTTTCCGAGTTTTTTGGTCGATTAAAGGGGAACCGCAACCTTTGTCGTCCCGAGGCCATGGCCCAGATCGAATTTTCAGAACATGGATCGCGCAACCGCGGGGCCTTGGGCACGCGGTTCGTCGGGGCCTTGGCCTATCTGGTGGCGGCAGCCTGCCTGTTGCCGATGGTCGCCGTGGTGCTGGCGGCCGTCACCGGCGGTACCGACACGATCCGGCATCTGCTGGACACGGTCCTGCCCGGCTATGCCGCCACCACGGCTATTCTGGTGGTTCTGGTCTCGGCCGGCACCTTCGCCATCGGGGTCGGGGCCGCGTGGCTGGTCACCATGACCCGTTTTCCCGGGGTACGCCTGTTCGAAGTGGCACTGGTGCTGCCGCTGGCCTTTCCGGCCTATGTGCTGGCCTATGCCTATACCTTCATCCTCGATCACCCCGGCATCGTTCAGACCACGCTGCGTCAGGTGACCGGCTGGGGCCCGCGCGACTATTGGTTCCCCGAGATCCGCTCGACCGAGGGTGCGGCAGTCATGCTGATCCTGGTGCTGTACCCCTATGTCTATCTGTTGGCCCGCGCGGCCTTTCTGCAACAAAGCGCCACCGCCTTTCTGGCGGCGCGGGCGCTGGGCAGCAGCCCGTGGTCGGCCTTCTGGCGTGTCTCGCTGCCGATGGCGCGACCCGCCATCGCCGGAGGCGTACTGCTGGCGGTGATGGAGACCATCGCCGATTTCGGCACGGTCGCCTATTTCGGGGTTCAGACCTTTGCCACCGGCATCTATACTAGCTGGTTTTCGATGGCCGACCGCGCGGCGGCAGCGCAGCTGGCGCTGTGCCTTCTGGCCTTTGCGCTGGTGATGGCCGTGACCGAGCGCACCCAGCGCGGCAAAGCCAAATACTACCAGCCGGGCAAACGCCATTCGGCCTTGCCGGCGGCGCAATTGTCCGGTTGGCAGGCCGTGGCGGCGTGGGTCCTGTGTGCCATCCCGGTTCTTTTGGGGTTTCTGTTGCCGGTCGTCGTTCTGGTGCAGATGGGGTTGGAGTCCGAGCAGAACCTGCTGTCGGCCCGCTATCTGGGGTTCATTCGCAATTCTCTGACGCTGGCGGGAACGGCGGCGGTGATCACCGTCTGCGCGGCGGTCTGCGTGGGGTTCTATCAACGGCTGCGGCCCGGGCGCGGCTCGGCCATGGCGGCCTATGTGGCGCGGTTGGGCTACGCCGTGCCGGGCGGGGTCATCGCGGTGGGGCTGATTGTGCCGTTTGCTGGGTTCGACAATGCGCTGGACGCCTGGATGCGGCAGTCCTTCGGCGTGTCGACCGGGTTGCTGGTCACCGGCTCGATCTGGCTGTTGGTGGCGGCCTACATGGTGCGCTTTTTGGCCGCCGCGCTCAGCGCCTATGAAAGTGGCCAGAGCACGGTGCATGCAAATATGGACGCCGCTGCCCGGTCCTTGGGGCAGACACCATTGGGCACGTTGAGGCGGGTGCATCTGCCGATCCTCACGCCGTCGTTGCTGACGGCGCTGCTGATCGTGTTCGTGGACGTGATGAAGGAACTGCCGGCCACGCTGATCATGCGGCCGTTCAACTTTGATACGCTGGCGGTGCAGGCCTATCGGCTGGCCTCGGACGAACGGTTGGAGGGCGCCGCCGTTCCGTCGCTGGTGATCCTGGCCGTGGGGCTGCTGCCGGTGATCCTGATCTGCCGCCAGGTGGGTCGCAAGCCCTGACTGGCGGTTCAAAAATACCACACCCTGTCGTGACAGACTTGATCTGATCTCCGTTTCCGGCAAGGCTGAAGACATGAACATGCAGCCTCCCAGCCGGAACCCTGCAGGGCCGACCCAGATGCCGGTGGCCTTCAACCGGCAAGAGATGTCATTGATTCTTTCCGTCTATGGACGGATGGTCGCCGCCGGAGAATGGCGCGATTACGGAATATCCAACCTGCGCGACGTGGCGATCTTTTCGGTCTTCCGGCGCACCGCCGAACACCCGATCTACCGCATCGAGAAACACCCGCGTCTTCGGCAGAAACAGGGCATGTTCTCGGTGGTGGGCATGGACGGACGCATCCTGAAACGCGGGCACGACCTGCGCGCCGTCCTGCGGGTGCTTGAGCGCAAGCTGATCCGCTCGGTCGACCCGGATTAGAGCCGCTTGTGCGCCGTGACCGGCCCGTCGCCCTGGGCCTCGATCCGGGCGATGGCCTGATCCATCGGCTCGAATACCACGGCCATGTGGTGGGCATTGGCATGCAGCAGCAGGTTGTCACCGGACACCCAGGCCACATGGCCTTTCCAGAACAGCAGATCGCCACGCTGCGCCGGGGAGCCTTGAGGCAATGCGGTCCCCAGGTCCCGCTCTTGATCGCCGCTGTCGCCGGGGCAGGCCACACCGCAGGCCAGGAGCCCCGCCTGCACCAGGCCCGAACAATCCAGCCCCCACCGGCTGTTGCCACCCCACAGATAGGGCGTGCCCAGAAACAGTTCGGCCACCGCCACCGGGTCGTTCAGCAGTGTTCCGACCGGTTTGACATGCACTGCGGGGATGAACCCAAGCTCGGTCTCGACAAAGCGGTCCTGCTGCGACAGCACCACGATCCGGCTGCCAAAGCTCAGGCTGACCCGGTCGGGGCTTTTGATTTCGGGTTCGGAATAGGCGTGGGTCGCCGGGGCCCAAATCCAATGCGTGGCCGGGGCGTCGGGGCCCAGTTGGTCGGCGCGCAGCCAGCCTTGATACCCATCCTTGTCGGAAACCACCCGGCACCAGCCGCCGGACTGTTCGGTGACGTCAAGGCCGTCGCCATACAGCAGCTGCCGGTCGCGCGGACCCTTGGGGTTGCGCAGCAGGTCCACGACGGGGCGGATGGCGCGCGCGCGGTTCACAGGCCCAGCATCCCGGGCAGGGCGGTCAGCAGGGCGCGCGGCCCTTGCCCCAACCCGCCCTTGCTGCGGCCGGGCTCTTTGGCCTTTTGCCAGGAATAGATGTCGAAATGTATGTACCGGCTGTTTTCCACGAACCGCCGCAGGAACAACGCCGCGGTGATCGACCCGGCGAACCCGCCCGCCGGCGCGTTGTCGAGATCGGCGATGCCCGGCTCGATCAACGTCTCGTAGGGCGTGTGGAACGGCATCCGCCAGACCGGGTCAGCCGCCTGAACGGCGGCCTGCGCCAAGGCCTGCGCGGCGGCATCGTCATCGGTGTAGAACGGGGCCAGATCCGCCCCCACCGCCACCCGCGCCGCCCCGGTCAGCGTCGCCATCGAGATCACCAGATCCGGCGCGCCCTCATCCGCCAGCGCCAGCGCATCGGCCAGCACCAGCCGCCCTTCAGCATCGGTGTTGTTGATCTCGACCGTCAGGCCCTTGCGTGAGGTCAGGATGTCGCCCGGCCGGAACGCGTTGCCCGCCACCGCGTTTTCCACCGCCGGGATCAGTACACGCAATTGCAGCGGCAGATCCAGCGCCATGATCATGCGCGCCAGCCCCAGCACGTTCGCCGCGCCGCCCATGTCCTTTTTCATCAAACCCATCGCGGCGGCGGGCTTAAGATCCAGCCCGCCGGTGTCGAAACAGACGCCTTTGCCGACTAGGGTCAGTTTCGGCCCGGATGTGCCCCAGGTCATCTCGATAAGGCGCGGGGCCTGTTCGGCGGCCCGGCCCACGGCGTGGATCATCGGGAAATTCCGTTGCAGCAGCGCGTCGCCTCGGGTCACTTCGCACCGGGCGCCGAACTCCCCGGCCAGCGCCTCGGCCGCGGCCTGCAGCTGATCGGGGCCCATGTCGGCCGCGGGCGTGTTGACCAGATCGCGGATCAGCGCCTCGGCATTGGCCATGATCTCGACCCGCGCGGCGTTCACCCCGTCCGGCGCGACCAGCAGGGCCTTGGCGGCCGATTGCGTGGCATATCGGTCAAAGGCATAGCCGGTCAGCAACCAGCCCAGCGCCTCGACCTCGGCGCGGTCGGCGGGTAGGCCCGAAGCGATGGCATAGGTGCCCTCGGGCAGCGCCTCGGCCGCGGCGGCCAGCGGGAACCGAACCCGCGCGCGCCGGTCGGCGGTGCCATACCCGGCCAGTGCACGATCGGGCGCCCCTTCAGCACCCGGGATCAGCAACACCTGCCCCAACGCTCCGGTGAACCTGTTCGCCGCCACCCAGGCCTGAACCTGCGGCGGCTGAGCTTCGAGCCACCCATCGCGTGCGTCCTGGTCGATGACATGCAGCGCAGTGGCCGGTTGGTCGGGGGAAGCGAATGTCAGGGTCATGGGCGCCTCGGTCTGATCAGGGTCGTGCACAGACTAGCGACAGGTATGGCGCCCGCAACCCCCGTCAGATCGAAAGATCCTGCTGGTCCCACACGGCGGTCAGCGACCGTTCGCCCACCCGGATCAGCCGGTTAAGCGTGGCGCCGGCGGCCACCGCATCGCCCGCATCTACGGCCCGTGTCACGTCCGCGGCTACACGGGCCAGCAGGGTCATGCCCACCTGTTCGGCGATCGCGATCAGAGACCTGGCGCATTTACGCAGGTCGGTCCAGTTGCGCTGACGCCAGTGCCGCTCGCAATTCGACAGACGCACGGCCAGTTCCTCGACCGTGCGGCACAGCACGTCCATCGCGTTCTGGTCGCCCAGCTGCCGGTACAGCCCGCTCAGGCAGTCCGGGTCCAGACGGACGGATTCCTTCTGTTCAAGCGTGACAATCTTGTCCACCACATTCACCCCAATCTTCATGCCCCCACGGCACCGGTGACCCTGCCACACTGAACCTTTGCAATTCCTTGAGGCCAACCGGCAAAATCGCTCGAATTTTTCCTGAATTTGGGTTACAGCGGCCGCCAGAAAGACTATCAGGGACAGCCCAATGCAATTTGCCAAACCTCTGCCGAGCTATCTGGTTCAGCGGTATCACGGCTGGAAGGCCACCACCTATTCCGAGAACCAGGCCTGGTACCGACGCTTGGCAACCGAGGGGCAACGCCCGCGCGCCATGGTGATTTCGTGCTGTGACAGCCGGGTGCATGTCACCTCGATCTTCGGCGCCGATCAGGGCGAGTTCTTCATCCACCGCAACATCGCCAACCTGGTTCCGCCCTACGAGCCCGACGGCGAGCGCCACGGCACCAGCGCGGCGATCGAATATGCGGTGACGGCGCTGAAGGTGGCGCATCTGATTGTGCTGGGTCATTCGCAATGCGGTGGCGTGCAGGGCTGCATCGACATGTGCAAGGGCAACGCTCCGCAGTTGGAGGCCAAGGAAAGCTTTGTCGGCCGCTGGATGGACATCCTCAAGCCCCGGTTCGATCTGGTCGCCGATGTTGACGACAGTACTGAACAGGCCCGCCAGTTCGAGCGGCAGGCGGTCGTCGCCTCGCTCGAGAACCTGATGACCTTTCCCTTCGTCGAAAGCGCCGTGAAAGCCGGCGAGATGTCGATCCACGGGCTGTGGACAGATATCGGCGAGGGCGCGCTGGAATTCTACGACCCCAAGGAGAAGAAGTTCGCCTTGGTCTGATCGGCGCGTACGCGCGCACCCGGCCGATTCGACCCGGCGGGTCAGGGCAGGCGAATCCGCGCCAGTATGCCCAGATGGTCCGACCCCAGATAGGGGCGGAGATGCACCGTGCCGGTCGTGCCCTTGGGGAAAAGGAGGTTGTCGATGGGCATCGGCATCATCCAGCTGCCCAGGGAATGGGTGTTCAGCACCATTCCGAAATTCCGGTTGCCGGTGGCCGAGCGGATTCGCGCCACGCTGCCGCCCCAGGGCACCATGTTGAAATCGCCACCGACCAGAACCGGGCCATCCAGGTTTTCGATATATTCGGCGATTTTGCGGCTTTGGTTGAACTGGTCATACGGAAACGGCCACTGCATGTGGATCGAGACCACCCAGACCGGCCCGTTGTCCGGGGTCAGCACCTTGATCCCGGCCGCACCGAGCCCTGACAGGCAGAAGTCCGACCCGTCTATGGCGGGCAGATCGGTCAGAACCGCCACGTTCTGTTCGGGGCGAAACCTGCAGTACACCGCAGTAGGGTAGTGCTCGAACAGGGTGTGCATGTATTTTCGGTTGTGGCTCGAGACCTCCTGTAGCGTCACGATCCGGGCGCCGGATGCGATGATATCCTCGGACAGCTCGTATCGAGGCCATGCCTTCCGCATCAGATTCTTCTGATAGAAGGTCAGGCAGCCGTCGTCACAGCTGGTGTCGGCCGGCGCGTAGCCCAGCGCGATCGATGCAGCGGCGACCAGTGAAAACGCCATCGAGACCAGAGCCAGCCGCCAGGCCCGGACCAGCGCCAGCACCAAGGCGCAGACCATCAGCAAGGCCCCGGCCTGAGGGCGCAGCAAGGCCAGCGAATCCCCCACGGCCAGATAGTACCCGGTGAACCCCATCAGGACGACGCCCGCCAACAGCGCGGCGCACAACGCAATCAAGCGCCGCAAGATGGCTTTTCCGGTCAATGATTGCATTCAACGCCCCGGGTCTACGGTCAGGTCAGGATATGCGCTCTGACCCGCCTCGCGTCCAGACCCGCTGCCACAATAATGGCTGCCCACGGGCGCCCGTCCCAAAAACACGCAAGGCCGCCTCGGCGGAGGCGGCCTTGCAATTGCATCAGGGCCGGATGTCAGCCCTTTTTCAGAACCTCGCGGCCCAGCAGCTCGGCGATCTGGACGGCGTTCAGGGCTGCGCCCTTGCGCAGGTTGTCCGATACGCACCACAGGTTCAGGCCGTTTTCCACGGTCGAATCCTGACGGATGCGGCTGATGAAGGTGGCGAAATCGCCCGCGCATTCGACCGGCGTGACGTATCCACCGTCCTCGCGCTTGTCGATCACCATCAGGCCGGGGGCCTCGCGCAGGATGTCGCGGGCCTCGTCCTCGTCCAGGAATTCCTCGAACTCGATATTGATCGCCTCGGAATGGCCCACGAAGACCGGCACGCGCACGCAGGTGGCGGTCAGCTTGATCGAGGGATCGACGATCTTCTTGGTTTCGGCGACCATCTTCCACTCTTCTTTGGTCGAGCCGTCTTCCATGAAGACGTCGATATGCGGAATGACGTTGAAAGCGATCTGCTTGGTGAACTTCTTCGGCGGCACATCGTTGATCGGGTTGTAGACGGCCTTGGTCTGGTCCCACAGCTCGTCCATGCCCTCCTTGCCGGCGCCCGAGACCGACTGATAGGTCGAGACCACGACGCGCTTGATCTTGGCGCGGTCATGCAACGGCTTCAGCGCCACCACCATCTGCGCGGTCGAGCAGTTGGGGTTGGCGATGATGTTCTTGTTCTTGTAGTCGTGGATTGCCTGCGGGTTCACTTCCGGAACGATCAGCGGGATCTCGGGGTCGTAGCGATAGAGCGACGAGTTGTCGATCACCACGCAGCCCGCGGCCGCCGCCTTGGGGGCGTAATCCTTAGTCGCGGCCGAGCCCACGGCGAACAGCGCCATGTCCCAGCCGGTGAAATCGAACGTGTCCAGATCCTGGGTCTTGAGTGTCTTGTCGCCAAAGCTGACCTCGGTGCCCAGCGAACGGCGGCTCGCCAGAGCGGCGATTTCGTCAACCGGGAACTGGCGCTCGGCCAGGATGTTCAGCATTTCGCGGCCCACGTTCCCCGTGGCGCCGACGACAACGACGCGATAGCCCATGTCTAGTCTCCTGAATTAAGGACGCGCGTTCATAGCCGCGAAACCGAAAAGAAAAAAGGGTCTTCGCGGCGGAATTGACCGTTTGACGCAGTTTTGCGGCACCTCAGCCGGCCAGCAGCCGCCGATAGAGCGCAACAAGCGCCTGCGCCTCGCCGTTGATGTCGAAATTCCGTTCAACATGGGTGCGGGCGGCCTGACCCGCGCGGGCCAGGGAATCACGGTCCGTCAGCATCTCGGACGCGGCTGCGGCCAGCGCCGGAATGTCGCCCGGAGGCACCACCCGACCCAACGCGGGGTCGGTCACGATCTCGGAAAACGCGCCCACATCGGTGGCCACCACGGGCACGCCGCAGGCCATCGCTTCGAGGGGGGTCAGCCCGAACCCCTCCCAGCGTTGGGGGGCGATGAACAGATCCAGCACCTGGTACCATTGGGCGATCTTGTCCACGGTGACCTCGGGCTTGAACAGGATGCGGTCGGAAAGGCCGGCTTGGGCCACCTTGTCCTTCAGTTCGGTCAGGAAAGCACCGTGTTTCTCGGTCGCGCGGCCCATAACGATGCCATGCACGTCGGGGACTTGCCCGCACAGGTCGATCATAGCATCGACGAAGGCGTCGGTGCCCTTCTGGTGCCGAATGCGGCCATAGCAGCCCAGCAGCAGCCCGTCGGGCAGCCCCAGCTTCTGGCGCAGCGCCGCCTTGTCCTGCGGAGGGGTGAAATCCTGCAGATTGATCCCGTGCATGATCACCTGCGCGTCCCGCTCAAGGTACCCGGCCGTCTTGCGCGAGGTCGCCACCACCGCGTCCATCTTGCCGATCAGCCACTTGGTATAGCCCGTATGCACCCGCTGCGAGGCGCTGGTGAACAGCAGTTTCAGCCGCAGCCGCAGCAGGTCGCGCAGGATCAGGCCCAGCAGCATCTCGGTGTTGCGGCGGGCGTGCCAGACCCGCAGCGTCTTGCGCGACAGAAAGGGCAGGTGGCCCAGCGGGATGTGCGGGATGTCCTCAGGCAGGCCCGGGCCGGTGGCGGCGATGTCGATCCACTGCGCCTGCAACGGCACCAGCCGTGCGATCGTGGCGGTCACGCCCGACAGGCGGCGTTTCAGGTTGGGGGCAAGGACAACGGGGTCTTTCACGGGATGCGCTCCGGCGGGGTCTCACTCCATGCTGTCACGGCTGAACAGGTAAATCACGCAGCCGATCGCCAGCGTGGCGGCAAAGAAGGCGAATATCGCTGTGTAGGGTGCGGTTGGTCCCATGTCCACCGTCGCCGCATGGATGCGGCCGGTGGCGAATTGCGCCAGCCCCACGCCGCCGATCCCGAACAGGTTCAGCAGGGTCACGCCGCGCCCCACCAGGTGCGCCGGGATGAAGGCGCGCCCATGCGCCATGATCACCGGGAAGGATGCCCCCAGAAACCCGATCAGCGACATCAGCAGAACCGACAGCCAGACGGCGTCCGCGACCCACAGCCCCAACAGCCCCAGCGCCATTACCGCCAGCGCGTTGCCGCCGAAGATCACCCATTTGCGGGTGTTCAGCAGCCGGTCCAGCGGCCCATATACAAAGGTGCCCGCGATCATCGCGGCGCCCATGACCAGCGTGGCCTGCCCGATCTGGGTGGCGCTCAGCCCGAACACGTCCAGCAGATAGGGGCCGGCCCACAGCCCCCGCAGCGCGGCCGAGGGCGCATAGGCCACCAGCATCAACGGCAAAATCGCCCACAGAGCTGGCTCGCGCAGCAGGTCCAAAACCGAACCCTTCTGCTTTGACACCACCCGCGCGGGGTCTTTGACCGTGACCCAGATGCCCAAGGCCACCGCGCCCGAGATCGCGGCCAGCCCGGCCAGCGTCGCGCGCCACCCCATCAGCTCGACCGCCAGCGCCGTGGGATACGAAGCTACGAGGTTGCCAACCGACCCCACGCCCAGCATCACCGCGGCCAGGGTCGCGAATTTCGCGGGCGGATACTCGCGGGCAAAGATGAAATACGAGGCCATCAGAACCGGCGAACACCCGACCCCGATCAACGCCATCGCCAACGCCACGTGCAGGGGCGTCGTGGCCAGCGCGAACACCGCGGCCCCACCCGCGCCGCCGATCAGCAGCAGAACCGCCGCCGTCTGCCGCGGGCCAACCCGGTCCAGCGCCCAGCCCACCGGGATCTGCATGGCCGCAAAGACCAGAAACCACAGGCCCGAGGCCCAAGCCAGATCCTCGGGCGTGGCGCCGATGTCGCGGGCCAGATCGGCGGTCAGAACCGCAAGGAACGCGCGGAAGAACTGGCTGAGGACATAGGCCAGACACAAGATCACCAAACCTGCCTGCATGTCAGTCTCCCTAACGTCCGCTTTGGCAGGATGCTTGGCACGTCCCGATGCCATGCACAAGCGCGTGTGATATGTTGCAATGTCGGGACAGGCACGCGGACTGCGCTAACATGATCTTGAGGTAATGGGAGGGACGATGAAAGACGCCGATCTGGGATTCTATGACCGGATTCCCGTCACGCGCGATTTTCTTGCCCTGTCCGACCCGGCGCGGTTCACGCCGGTCCCGGACGGTTGGATCGTCGGGGTGGCCGATATCGTGGACTCGACCGGCGAAATCGCCCGTGGCCGCTACAAAACCGTGAACACGGTGGGTGCGGCGGTGATCTCGGGTATGATCAACGCGCTGGGCGGTCAGAATTTCCCGTATGTATTCGGCGGCGACGGGGCCGGATTCGCCGTCGCGCCCGAACACGAATCCAAGGCACGCGCCACGCTGGCGGCGCTGCGCAGCTGGGCCGCGGCCGAGTTCGACATCGTCCTGCGCGCGGCCCTGGTGCCCGTGTCCGACCTGCGCGCGGCAGGGCACGACCTGCGGGTGGCACGCCATGCGCCGTCCTCAGGGGTGGACTACGCTATGTTCACCGGCGGCGGGCTGGCCTGGGCCGAGGCGCAGATGAAGGCTGGCCGGTACGAGGTTCCGCCCGCCGGGCCCGAGGCGCAGCCCGACCTGACGGGCCTGTCCTGCCGCTGGTCCAACAGCCCGGCCCGGCACGGGCAGATCGTGTCGCTGGTCATCCAGCCGACCGCCCGCGCGACCGAACGCGATTTTGCCGATCTGGCCCAATCGGTCCTGTCCGCCGCCGAGGCGCTGGAGCGCGCGGGTCATCCCGTGCCGGCTGGAGGACCGCCAATGAAATGGCCGCCGCCGGGGCTGGCGCTCGATGCTCATGTCTCGCGCGCGGGGCGCAACCTGGCGGTGCGCAAGGCCGCGCTGCTGGTACAGAACCTGCTGATCTGGCTGTTGTTCAAAACGGGCAAGAGACTGGGCGAGTTTGAGCCGGGCCACTACAAGACCATGGTCAGCCGAAATGCGGATTTCCGCAAATTCGATGACGGGTTGAAGATGACGCTGGATTGCGACGGCGAGACCCTGTCGCGGATCACCCGGCTGCTCGACGATGCGCGCGGGCGCGGCAAGGTTCGGTACGGCATCCATTCCCAGCACGAGGCGATGATGACCTGCGTCGTCCCCGCCGCCACCCGCGACGATCATGTGCATTTCGTCGATGGCGCCTCGGGCGGCTATGCACGGGCTGCCGCCGCGATGCGGGGTTGAGCCGGCTCTAGGCCTTCCACTTCGCGGCCAGCCCGCGCGCCGCCTGCGCCAGAAGCATCACGTCGATGCCGACCGCCAGAAACTGCGCGCCCATGTCGCGATAGGTCTGAACCGCTTCGTCATTGGTACCCAGAATGCCAGGCGCCTTGCCTGCGGCCCGGATCCGTTTCAGCGCATCGGCGATGGCCGAGCGGACCTCGGGCGCGGTGCTGTCGCCCTTGTATCCCATGTCGGTGGACAGATCGGCCGGGCCGATGAACACACCATCCACACCCTCGACCTGCAGGATCTCGTCCAGCGCGGCCAGGCCAGCCCGGTTCTCCACCTGCACCAGCAGGCAGATCTCGTCATCGGCGGTCTGCACATAGTCGCCGACCTGACCGTACATCGTTGCCCGCGACGCCGCCGCCCCGACGCCGCGCGCGCCTGTCGGCGGATAGCGGCAGGCACGCACCAGTTCGCGCGCCTGGTCGGCGCTTTCGACGATCGGTACCAGAACGGTCTGGGCGCCGGCATCCAGCACCATCTTGATCAGCCAGGTCTCGCCCACGGGCACCCGCACCACCGGGTGCGAGCGGCTGTTGGCCAGCGCCATCAGCTGATCGCGGATCGAGCGGATGTCGTTTGGGGCATGTTCGCCATCGATCACCAGCCAGTCGAACCCGGCGGTTCCCATGATTTCGGCGGTGACGGGCTCGGCAAAACTCATCCAGCAGCCAATCTGCATTTCGCCCTGTGTCAGAGCCTGTTTGAACGGGTTTTTGGGGGCGGGCATCAGTTGTCCTCCTTCGGGGGTGTGGGCAAGGTGCGGGCGATTTGGGTGATAACGTCAAAGGCCATCCGGACGTCCTCCTCGGTGGTTTCGAACTGGCCGGCCTGGAAACGGATGACGATGTCGCCATCGACTCGGGTCTGGGTCAGATAGATGCGGCCGTCATCGTTGATGGCGTTGACCAGCCGCAGGTTCAGGTCGTCCAGATCCGCGGTGCCGGGTGGCTCATAGCGGAAAGTCCACAGGGACCACATGGGCGGGGTGACGATCCGGAAATCCGGCTCGGCCGCCAGCCGGTCATGCAGGTCGCGCGACCAGTTGACGTGGTTGCGCAGCCGCGCGCGCAACCCTTCCAGCCCGTAGGCGCGGATCACGAACCACAGTTTCAGCGCCCGGAACCGGCGGCCCAGCGGCACCGACCATTCCGAATAGTTGATAATCCCGTCCTGGCCATGGGTTTTCAGGTATTCGGGGCTAATCGCCAGCGTCTGCACCAGATCGTCGGGGTTTTTCAGGAAATGCGCGCAGCAGTCGAACTGAACCCCCAACCATTTGTGCGGGTTGAAAACGATGCTGTCGGCCCGGTCGATCCCCGGCCAATAGTGGCGGTATTCGGGGCAGATCATCGCCGACCCGGCCCAGGCCGCATCCACATGCGTGTACAGCCCGTATTTCTGCGCGACTTTCAGGCACTCATCCACCGGATCGGTCGCGCCGGTCCCGGTGCCGCCGACGCACAGGATCACCCCCGCGGGGTGAAGGCCGGCGTCCAGATCGGCCCGGATCGCGTCCTCGAGCGCCGCCGGGTCCATGCCGCGCCAGTCACCCTTGATCGGGACGCGCACCAAGTTGTCCTGCCCGATCCCGGCGACCCAGATGGCGCGGTCGACCGATGTGTGCACCTCGGACGAGCAATAGACGCGCAAGGGTTTCTGCCCGAACAGGCCCTGACGGTTGCCCTGCCAGTTCAGCGCCTTTTCCCGCATGGTCAGAACGGCGGCCAGCGTGGCAGAAGAGGCCGAATCCTGGATCACACCGGCAAACCCTTCGGGCAGGTCCAGTGCCTGCCGCAGCCAGTCCATCATCCGGGTTTCCATCTCGGTCGCCGCGGGCGAGGTCTGCCACAGCATGCATTGCGGGGCGATCGCGCTGGCCAGAAACTCGGCCAGCACCGACGGCGCCGAGGCGTTCGAGTTGAAATAGGCGAAGAAGCGCGGATGCTGCCAATGAGTGATGCCGGGCATCACGATCCGCTCGAAATCTTCGAATATCCCCTCGATCGGCTCGCCGGTTTCGGGCGGGGCGGGGGGCAGGGCGTTCAGCACTTCGCCCGGCCGGGTCCGGGCGCGCACGGGGTGATCGCCGACGGTCTGGTGATAATGCTGTGCCCATTCGGCCACCCGCTTGCCCCAGTCCGAGAATTCACTCCATTCCATCGGTCACCTATTTCTTTGCATCTTTTCCGCGCCAGTGATGGACACACTGCGGCGCAGGTCAATCGAAATTCCGAACAGCCCCTCGCGCACCACTGCCCGGAATGCTTGAACGTCCGGGTGTGGTGTCTATGCTGCGGGCAACGGCCACAAACGGACACGCCATGACCCGACCTCTGTTTGACCTGCCCGACCCCTTGGCGATCCCTGTATCAGGCGAGGATACCACCTATCCGGTTGGGCGCATCTTTTGCGTCGGCCGGAACTATGCCGCCCATGCGGCCGAGATGGGAAACGAGGTCGACCGTGAGGCGCCGTTCTATTTCACCAAGTCCCCGCAGAACGCCATTCTGACCGGGCAGACAGTGCCTTACCCGCCGGGAACCGAGAATTATCATCACGAAATGGAACTGGCCTTGGCCATCGGTCGCCCGGTGTTTCAGGCGACGTCGCAGCAGGCTTGGGATGCCGTGTTCGGATATTGCTGCGCGCTGGACATGACACGGCGCGACCTGCAGATCCGCGAGCGCAACAAGCAGCGCCCCTGGGATCTGGGCAAGGATGTGGAAAACGGCGCGGTCTTCGCACCGCTGACCCGAGCCGCCGATTGGGCGGCGACAGATGACATTCGCATCCATCTGAGCGTCAACGGTGAGGTCCGGCAGGACGCCACCTTGTCCGAACTGATCTGGAAGATCGACGAGATCGTCATGCACCTGTCCCGGTTCTATCACCTGCGGCCCGGCGACCTGATCCTGACCGGAACGCCCGCCGGTGTCGGCCCGGTTGTCGCCGGAGACGTGCTGACCGGCGGTATCGACGGGCTGGACCCCGTCCGCCTAACCCTCGGGCCGGCGGAATAGACCCTAAGAAGGGGTTTTCAGCTGCTCAAATAGGCGCGCGAAGCCAGTCTGCGGCAAAGGCGACCCGATGCAGCCCGGCAAAAAGGCGCACCCGGTCCAGCTCGGCCTCGAGCCGCCGGGTGCGGGCGTGCGACCACCGGACCCCGCGCTCGGGCCACAGGGCGCGGACCCGCAAGGTGCCTTCGTCGCGATGGGCCTTCATGTCGATCCGTCCGATCAGACGGTCTTTCTCGAGCAGCGGAAAGACGTAGTACCCATAGGTGCGCTTGGCCTCGGGCACGAAGACCTCGATCCGATAGTGGAAGCCGAACAGGCGCTGGGCGCGGTTGCGGTCGCGCAGCATCGGGTCGAACGGGCTGAGCACACGGATCCGCCCCGGCGCGGGGGCAGGGTCGGCAGCCTGGTCCGCCAAGCCGGGTTGCGCAAACACGCGGCGCATTCGACCATCGGCGCATTCCACCTCGATTTCCTGTAAATCACCCAGTGTCAGAGCCTGTTTGCACCACGCTTTCGCCTCGGCAGCGGTGACCGTATCCCAAAAGGCGGCCAGTTCGCCCGAGGTGGCAAAGCCCAACCGGTCGAGCGCCGCGCGGCACAGCCAGTCCACCGTCGCGTGATGGTCGCACTCCATCACGCCGGGGCATAGATGGGTATCGATCACGCGCTCGGTCAGGTCGTATTGCTTTTGAAACCCTCGGCGCCCCACCACCGTCAGCGCGCCCGAGCGCCACAGGTATTCCAGCGCCGTTTTCGAGGGGTGCCAATCCCACCAGCCGCCCGAGCTCTTTTTCTCATCCTGACCCAGATCGGCCGAGCATACCGGACCGTGGTCGCGGATGTGCCGCAGCACGGTCTCGAACTGCTGTTCGAACCCGTCGCGCCGCCAGTTGCGCCAGCGGGCCCGCAGCATCTCGGCGTCGCGCTGGAAGCGCAGATGCCAATGCGGATAGAACGCCATCGGGATCGCGGCGGCGTCGTGGGTCCAGTGTTCGAACAGGCCGCGGTCGCGCTCGTACAAGCGCTTGAGGTCGTTCGGCCGATAGGACGGGCGGCGCGAGAACAGGATCATGTCATGAGCGCGGGCAACGGTGTTGATGCTGTCGAGCTGCACGAACCCCAGCCGGTGGATCAGGTGCAGCAGGTCGGGCCCCTTGGCCGGACCTGCGGGTTGTTCCGCCAGCGCGTGGCGGTCCATGAACAACGCACGGGCGGTTCGGTTGTCCAGCCGGGGTCGCGCGGGTGCCTCAGCGCCGCTTGAGCGTGTCGCCATAGCTGATCTTGGGCGTAAGGGTGATGCGGGTCTCGATCTCGGCGTCGGGATCGGCCCGCTTGGCGGCGATGATTTCGGCCGCCTTGCGCCCGATTTCCAATCGGCAGGCATCCATCGTCGCCAGCTTGCGCGGCAGACCCTGCAGCAGTTCAACGTTGTTGAATCCGGCCAGACCGATCTGCCCGGGCACATCGATACCTTGCTCAAGCAGGTACAGCAGCCCGCCTGCGCCGATCATGTCGTTGGAGTAATACAGGAAATCCAGATCCGGGGAGCGTTCAAGCATGGCCTTTGTCATCTCGCGCCCCTTGGCCAGGGCCGAACCGCCGGAATAGAACTCTCGGTCCTCGATCTCGATTCCGTGCTTGCCCAGCACTTCGGTGAAGCCCTCGAACCGTTTGCGCGCGCGGTGGTCCAACGGCATCTTGGTGCCCATGAAGCCGATATGCTGATACCCGGCCTTCAGGATCGCCTGCGCCATCTCGCGCCCGGCCCGGCGATGCGAAATGCCCACCATCGCGTCCACAGGCTTGCCGTCTGTATCCATGATCTCGACCACCGGAATGCCCGCCGAATCCAGCATGGCCCGCGCGGCCTCGGTGTGTTCCAGCCCGGCGATGATCACGCCCGAGGGACGCCACGAGAGCATCTCGTACAGAACCTTCTCCTCTTTTTCCGGCAGATAGTCGGTGACGCCGACCACGGGCTGCAGCTCGGTATCTTCGAGCACCTGGTTGATGCCGGTCAGCACCTCGGGAAAGACCATGTTCGACAGCGACGGGATGATCACCGCCACCAGGTTCACCCGGCTCGAGGCCAGTGCACCGGCGATCTTGTTGGGCACGTACCCCAGCTCTTTCGCGGCGGCCAGAACCCGGGTTCGGGTGGCCTCGGACACATCGCCCCGATTGCGCAGGACCCGGCTGACCGTCATTTCCGACACACCGGACGCTTCAGAGACATCACGGAGGGTAAGCGGGCGTTTCGTTTCTGTTGTCACGGGGATACCTGCATTGTTGTTTACCCCCGATGCTAGCGCGAACGGGGCAATCTGTTCAACTGTTGTGCAAAGGTCATGACAAGCGGGAAAAACCCGGCTAGAGAAGGCGCCGCGCGGCCCCGTGGCTCAACTGGATAGAGCAGCCCCCTCCTAAGGGGCAGGTTGCAGGTTCGAATCCTGCCGGGGTCGCCAGAAAAATCAAAATGTTGTCAAAATAGCCAACTGTCCGCGCAAAAGAACGAAATAGAGCGCGCAAGGTGGTTGGCCGGATGGTGAGATGGCCGGCTTTCCGCATGAAATATAGATTAAAAACAATGTGTTGAGAGGAATCATCTTGCGCTCGAGCTGCTCGCCATCCGCTCCCCGTCACCCCCTGATTTGACACGTCGCCCCGGATCGCGTCACTGGAGGCAATCAGGCCCCGGAACCCTTCAGACCCACCCCAACTACCATGACGGTGTGGCGGGCTCCGCCCGTGTCCGGTCCGATCACCAGCGCATCTTGAGCCGCCAGTCCGATAGAACAATGATTTCCCGATCAACAAGCCTGTGTGGCCACATCAAGACAGCTTGCGGCAATACCGCGTTTTGGGAAATTTTTCATTATAGGGGAATGGTGCCCAGGAGAGGACTCGAACCTCCACGTCCATACGGACACTAGCACCTGAAGCTAGCGCGTCTACCAATTCCGCCACCTGGGCAGGTGTCGTGGAGGGGCGTTTAAGCCTAGTCGCGGGGGGCGTCAACAGGATTCGAACAGATTTTTGAAAGTTTTTTTGCCGCCGCCGAAATCGGTTCGGGACACCTGGGCCAAATGCGGGGTTTTCGTCGCTTGCGCGGCGTTATTGCGCCTTGTTTGCAGCGCTTGCGGACGGTAGATCACATCAAGACCCACACAGTAGGAGCGCTGTCATGTCCAAACTGGTCACGATTTTCGGTGGATCGGGATTCGTCGGTCGCTATGTCGCGCGGCGCATGGCGAATGAAGGGTGGCGCGTCCGCGTCGCGGTTCGGCGCCCGAACGAGGCCATTTTCGTCAAGACCTATGGCGTCGTGGGGCAGGTCGAGCCGATCCTGTGCAACGTCCGCGACGACGCTTCGGTAGCAAATGCAATGCGGGGCGCGGATGCGGTGGTGAACTGCGTCGGTGTTCTGAACGATCTGGGCAAGAACGGCTTTGAGGCGGTGCAGGCCGAAGGGGCCGAGCGGATCGCGCGTCTGGCCGCGCAGCAGGGAATCAAGCGGATGGTGCATATTTCGGCCATAGGCGCGGATCCCGATTCCGACAGCGAATACGCGCGCACCAAGGCACAGGGCGAGGCCGGCGTTCTGACCCATATGCCCGACGCCGTCATCCTGCGGCCCTCGGTGATCTTCGGGCCCGAGGATCAGTTCTTCAACCGGTTCGCGGGAATGACCCGGATGTCGCCGTTTCTGCCGATTTTCGGTGCCGACACCCGGTTCCAGCCGGTCTATGTGGATGACGTGGCGCAGGCCGCGATCAAGGGCGTGTTGGGGCAGGCCGAGCCGGGGATCTACGAGCTGGGCGGCCCCGAGGTCAAAACCTTCCGCGAGCTGATGCAGCAGATGCTTGGGGTGATCCACCGCGGCCGTATCATCATCGGCCTGCCGTTCTGGGTGGGGCGGATCATGGCCGGGGTTCTGGACATCGTGAAATTCGTCAGCTTCCAGCTGTTTCCGAACAACATCCTGACCCGCGACCAACTGAAGAATCTGCGCCGCGACAATGTCGTGTCGGAGGGGGCGAAAGGTTTCGCCGATCTGGGGATCGAGCCGGCCACACTTGAATCGGTGCTGCCGGAATACCTGTGGAAGTTCCGCCCGTCGGGACAGTACGACGAGATCCAGAACTCGGCCCGAAACCTGCGGGCCTGATCAGCCGTAAGCGATGCTCAGCAGGACAACGCCCAGGATCACGCGATAGATCACATAGGGCGTGAAGCTGACGCTGCGCAACAGCCGCATCATCAGGCTTAGCGCCAGCAGGGCCGAGACGAAGGCGAACACGGCGGCAATCGCGCTGTCCTTGGCCAGTTGGGTATCGGCCTGATCGATCACGTCCAGCGACAGCAGAGCACCCGAGGCGAGGATCGTCGGGATCGACATCAGCATAGCGATGCGCGCGCCGTCCTCGCGGGTATAGCCCAGATGGCGCGCGCCGGTGATGCAGATCCCCGACCGCGAGGTGCCGGGAATCAGCGCCAGAACCTGCCACAGGCCCAAGATCACCGCATCGCGCAACCCCCAGTCGGCGGCCTCTTTGGTCTGGGGGCCTTTCTGGTCCATCCAGTACAGCAGCAGCCCGAAGCCCAGCATCGTCCATCCGATCACCGCCACGGACCGCATCGCGCTGCTGAGCCCGGTCAGGTGCAGAATGGCACCGACGATGACGGTCGGGATGGTGGCCACGATCAAGGCCAAGGCCAATCGCGATTGCGGGGTGTCGATGCGTCCGCGCAACGCACGGGGCAGGCCTGCAAGGGCCAGCTTAACGTCGCTCCAGAAATACAGAACCACCGCGCCCAAGGTGCCCACATGCACCGCCACGTCGATGGCCAGGCCCTGATCGTCCATCCCGGTGAGGCTGGGTAGCAAGATCAGGTGGCCCGAGGACGAGATCGGCAGAAACTCGGTGATACCTTGGATGATCGCCACCAGAATCAGCTGAAAAAGACTCATCCGCACACCTGCCCGCTGTCACGTTTTCTTTGTCCGCAATGGGTATAACTGGCATGATGAAAAGGAAAGCGCCGAGATGGGTCCGAAGCGGACATAAAAAACAAAAAAATCTGGGTGCTCACGGCGCATTTCCAGCATTTTTTTGAATTTAGGTCAGTACAGTTGACTTTTCATTCGAAAAGCTGTCGCCTAAAGAAACTCGACCAAGCCAATTCATGGAGTCTGACCGTGGCCAAGCAACCGATGCTGAAATTCGTGCAGATCGATCGTGACATGCCCCAAAAGCGTGCTGCTGATGACCGCAAGGATGACTTCCACGAAATCTATGCCGAGTTCGCCGCGGAAAAGGCCGCCGAACAGGCCAGCCGTTGCAGCCAGTGTGGGGTGCCCTATTGCCAGTCGCACTGCCCGCTGCACAACAACATCCCCGACTGGTTGCGCCTGACCGCAACGGGGCGGCTGGAGGAGGCCTATCAGACCAGCCAGGCCACCAACACCTTCCCAGAGATCTGCGGTCGCATCTGCCCGCAGGACCGCCTGTGCGAGGGCAACTGCGTCATTGAACAATCCGGCCACGGAACGGTGACCATCGGCGCGATCGAAAAATACATCACCGACACCGCGTGGGACAAAGGTTGGGTCAAGCCGGTCTCGCCAGCCGCCGAGCGCCCCGAAAGCGTGGGTATCATCGGTGGCGGCCCCGGCGGTCTGGCGGCGGCGGACATGCTGCGCCGGGCCGGGATCCAGGTTACGGTCTATGATCGCTATGACCGCGCGGGCGGGTTGCTGATGTATGGCATTCCGGGCTTCAAACTGGAAAAGGACGTGGTTCAACGCCGCAACGAACTGTTGGCCGAGGGTGGCGTGACCTTTGAGTTGAACTGCAACGTGGATGCGGCCAAGTTCGCCGAGATCCGCGCCAAGCATGACGCCGTGATCATTGCAACGGGCGTCTACAAGTCGCGGGATCTGTCCATGCCCGGCAGCGGTCTGCCCGGCATCGAAAAGGCGATCGATTTCCTGACCGCCTCGAACCGCAAAAGCTTTGGTGACACGGTGCCGGAATATGACAGCGGCCGCCTGAACGCCAAGGGCAAGAAGGTGGTCGTGATCGGCGGCGGCGATACCGCGATGGATTGCGTGCGCACCGCGATCCGCGAGGGCGCGACCTCAGTCAAATGTCTGTACCGCCGCGACCGGGCGAACATGCCAGGTTCGCAGCGCGAAACCCAGAACGCCGAGGAAGAGGGCGTGATCTTCGAATGGCTCAGCGCGCCCAAGGGGTTCGTGGGCGATGAGCGCGTTACCGGTGTAATTGTGCAGACGATGCGCCTGGGCCAACCCGACGCGACTGGCCGCCAAACGCCCGAAGTAATCGAAGGCGCGGATTACGTCGAAGAGGCCGATCTGGTCATCAAGGCGCTGGGCTTCGAGCCCGAGGACCTGCCCACCCTGTTCGGCCAGCCCGACCTGCCCGTGACCCGCTGGGGCACCGTCAAAGCCGCGTTCGAGACCGGCGAGACCGAGATGGACGGCGTCTATGCTATTGGTGACATCGTGCGCGGTGCCTCGCTGGTGGTCTGGGCGATCCGCGACGGCCGTGACTGCGCGCAGGCCATCATCGACCGGTTCAACGGCAAGGCCGCGCTTGCGGCCGAGTGACACCGCAGCCCAGCGACAGGAGCGACAGGATGCCCGAATTGCAAGGCCAATGCATGTGCGGCGCGGTCACCGTGACCGCGACCCCCGCCCGCGACGCGCTGGGCGCCTGCCATTGCGACATGTGCCGCCGCTGGACCAGCAGTGCGCTGGTCACCTTTCCGGCACAGCCGGGCTATGCGGCGCTGGGGCCGGTCAAGACCTTCACCTCGTCAGACTGGGCCGAACGCGCCTTCTGCGAGGAGTGCGGCTCGGCCCTGTGGTACCGGATCACCCTGCCGGGCGAGATGCACGGCCAGACACAGATCGCGGCCGGCCTGTTCGACAACGCGGCCGGCAACACGCTGAAACTTGAACTTTACATCGACAAGAAGCCCGAGGGTTACGCGTTCGCAGGTGAACGCCGCCAGATGACCGAAGCCGAGGTCATGGCCATGTACGCCCCGTCGGAAGAAGGAGACAGCCAATGACGAAATATGATGCCGATTGGGTCCGGGCCGAGGAAGCCAAGCGCAAGTGGATGGCCGAAAACGGTCTCTATTCCGAGCAGGAAGAGCATTCCTCGTGCGGGGTCGGCCTGGTGGTTTCGGTTGACGGCAAGAAAAGCCGCAAGGTGGTCGAGGCCGGGATCAATGCGCTCAAGGCAATCTGGCACCGCGGTGCGGTGGATGCCGACGGCAAGACCGGCGACGGCGCGGGCATCCATGTGCAGATCCCGGCCCCCTTCTTCTATGACCAGATCCGCCGCACCGGGCACGAGCCCAAAATGGACCAGCTGATCGCTGTGGGGCAGGTGTTCTTGCCACGCACCGATTTCGGCGCGCAGGAGCGCTGCCGGACCATCGTGGAAACCGAAGTTCTGCGGATGGGTTACTACATCTATGGCTGGCGCCACGTACCGGTGGATGTCACCTGCCTGGGCGAAAAGGCCAACGCGACCCGGCCCGAGATCGAGCAGATCCTGATCTCGAATTCCAAGGGCGTTGACGAGGACACGTTCGAGCGCGAGCTGTACGTCATCCGCCGCCGGATCGAGAAAGCCGCCGCCGCCGCGGGGATTTCGGGTCTGTACCTGGCCTCGCTCAGCTGCCGGTCGATCATCTACAAGGGAATGATGCTGGCCGAGCAGGTCGCCGTGTTCTACCCCGACCTGATGGACGACCGTTTCGAGTCGGCCTTTGCGATCTATCACCAGCGCTATTCCACCAACACCTTCCCGCAATGGTGGCTGGCGCAGCCATTCCGCATGCTGGCCCACAATGGCGAGATCAACACGCTGAAGGGCAACATCAACTGGATGAAAAGCCACGAGATCCGCATGGCCTCGGCAACCTTTGGCGACTATGCCGAAGACATCAAGCCGATCATCGCAGGCGGATCGTCGGATTCGGCGGCGCTAGACTCGGTGTTCGAGGTTCTGGTGCGCGCGGGCCGCTCGGCCCCGATGGCAAAGACGATGCTGGTGCCGGAAAGCTGGTCGAAACAGGCGGTGGAACTGCCGCAGTCCTGGCGCGACATGTATTCCTATTGCAACTCGGTGATGGAGCCGTGGGACGGCCCCGCCGCGCTGGCCATGACCGATGGCCGCTGGGTCTGCGCCGGGCTGGACCGCAACGGCCTGCGCCCGATGCGCTATGTGGTCACCGGCGACGGTCTGGTAATCGCCGGGTCCGAGGCGGGCATGGTCCCGATCGACGAGGCCAGCGTTGTCGAGAAAGGCGCGCTGGGTCCGGGCCAGATGCTGGCCGTCGATATGAAAAAGGGCAAGCTGTATCGCGACAAGCAGATCAAAGACAAGCTGGCCGCGGCCCTGCCGTTCGGCGAATGGGTCAGCAAGATCAACGATCTGGACGAAAAGCTGGCGAAGGTCGCCGAAAAGCCGCTGTTCACCGGTGAAGAGCTGCGCAAGCGCCAGATCGCGGCGGGCTACACGGTCGAAGAGCTGGAGCAGATCCTTGCCCCTATGGCCGAGGACGGCAAAGAGGCCATCGCCTCGATGGGCGACGATACGCCCTCGGCAGTTCTGTCCAAACAGTACCGACCGCTCAGCCATTTCTTCCGCCAGAATTTCAGCCAGGTGACCAACCCGCCGATCGACAGCCTGCGCGAATACCGTGTGATGTCGCTGAAGACACGGTTCGGCAACCTCAAGAACGTGCTGGACGAGGACAGCAGCCAGACCGAGATCATCGTGCTGGAAAGCCCCTTTGTCGGCAATGCTCAGTGGGAAGAACTGGTGGCGAATTTCGATGCGCCGCTGGCCGAGATCGACTGTACCTTCGAACCCGGCACCGGCGCACTGAGCGCCGCGCTGGCGCGAATCCGCGCCGAGGCGGAGGAGGCCGTGCGCTCGGGCGCGGGTCACTTGGTTCTGACCGATCAGTATTCCGGCCCCGGCAAAGTGGCGATGCCGATGATCTTGGCCACCAGCGCGGTTCATTCGCACTTGATTCGTCAGGGTCTGCGAACCTTCTGTTCGTTGAACGTACGCTCGGCGGAATGCATCGACCCGCATTATTTCGCGGTGCTGATCGGCTGTGGCGCGACCGTGGTCAACGCCTATCTGGCCGAGGATTCGCTCGCCGACCGGATCGAACGCGGGTTGCTGGAAGGCAGCCTGACCGAAAACGTCGCGCGTTACCGCGAGGCGATCGACCAGGGCCTGCTGAAGATCATGGCCAAGATGGGCATCTCGGTGATCTCGTCCTATCGCGGCGGCCTGAATTTTGAGGCCGTGGGACTGAGCCGCGCCATGGTGGCCGAATATTTCCCTGGCATGACCAGCCGGATTTCCGGCATCGGCGTCACCGGCATTCAGTCCAAGGCCGAGGAAATCCACGCCAAGGGCTGGGAGAGCGGCCTGGACGTTCTGCCCATCGGTGGGTTCTATAAGGCCCGCAAATCCGGTGAGACCCATGCGTGGGAAGCGACCTCGATGCACATGATGCAGATGGCCTGCAACCGCGCCTCGTACGAGCTGTGGAAGCAGTATTCGGCCAAGATGCAGGCGAACCCGCCGATCCATCTGCGCGACCTGATGGATTTCAAACCGCTGGGCAAGCCGATCCCGATCGAAGAGGTCGAATCGATCACCTCGATCCGCAAGCGGTTCGTCACGCCGGGCATGTCGCTGGGCGCGCTCAGCCCCGAGGCGCACAAGACGCTGAACGTGGCGATGAACCGGATCGGCGCGAAATCCGACTCGGGTGAAGGTGGGGAAGATCCCGCACATTTCGTGCCCGAGCCGAATGGCGACAACCCCTCGGCCAAGATCAAGCAGGTGGCCTCGGGCCGGTTCGGCGTGACCGCCGAATACCTCAACCACTGCGAAGAGTTGGAAATCAAGGTGGCCCAGGGCGCCAAGCCCGGCGAGGGCGGCCAGCTGCCCGGCATGAAGGTCACCGATCTGATCGCGCGCCTGCGTCACTCGACCAAGGGCGTGACCCTGATCTCGCCGCCGCCGCATCACGACATCTACTCGATCGAGGATCTGGCGCAGCTGATCTATGACCTGAAACAGATCAACCCGCGCTGCAAGGTGACTGTGAAACTGGTGGCGTCTTCGGGCGTGGGCACGATCGCCGCCGGGGTGGCCAAGGCCAAAGCCGACATCATCCTGATCTCGGGCCACAATGGCGGCACGGGCGCATCGCCCGCGACCAGCATCAAATATGCCGGCCTGCCGTGGGAAATGGGCCTGACCGAGGCGCATCAGGTTCTGGCGATGAACAACCTGCGCGACCGGGTGACCCTGCGCACCGATGGCGGCCTGCGCACCGGGCGCGACATCGTCATGGCGGCGATGATGGGGGCCGAGGAATACGGCATCGGCACCGCCGCCCTGATCGCGATGGGCTGCATCATGGTGCGCCAGTGCCAGTCGAACACCTGCCCAGTGGGCGTCTGTACGCAAGACGAATCCCTGCGCGCCAAGTTCACCGGCAATGCCGACAAGGTGG
The DNA here is from genome assembly GCF_059613045.1 of Ruegeria sp. BHSC037. Lineage (NCBI taxonomy): Bacteria > Pseudomonadati > Pseudomonadota > Alphaproteobacteria > Rhodobacterales > Roseobacteraceae > Ruegeria > Ruegeria sp. BHSC037. The sequence goes on along the minus strand of NZ_JBXWRT010000008.1, from coordinate 30,039 downwards.
TTAACCTGATCACCTTCTACGCGCAGGAAGTGCGCGAGATTCTGGCCAGCATCGGCGCCCGGTCGCTGGACGAGATCATTGGTCGGGCCGATCTGTTGGCGCAGGTCAGCCGCGGGTCGGCGCATCTGGACGATCTGGACCTGAATCCGCTGCTGATCACCGTCGATGGCGCCCAGAACATCGTCTATGACCGCGACAAGCCCCGCAACGAGGTGCCCGACACGCTGGACGCCGAAATCGTGCGCGACGCGGCGCGGTTCCTGAAGGACGGCGAAAAGATGCAGCTGTCTTACGCGGTGCAGAACACGCACCGGACGGTGGGCACCCGGGTCTCGAGCCACATCGTGCAGAATTTCGGCATGCGCAACACGTTCCAGCCGGACCATCTGCATGTGAAATTGCAAGGCTCAGCCGGTCAGTCGCTGGGCGCCTTCGCCGCGCCGGGGCTCAAGCTCGAGGTGTCGGGCGACGCCAACGACTATGTGGGCAAGGGCCTGTCGGGCGGCACCATCGTTGTGCGCCCGCCGCAGGTCAGCCCGCTGCAGGCCGACCGGAATACGATCATCGGCAACACGGTTCTTTACGGCGCGACCGACGGGTACCTGTTCGCGGCTGGCCGGGCAGGCGAGCGGTTCGCCGTGCGCAACTCGGGGGCCAAGGTGGTGGTCGAGGGTTGCGGCTCGAACGGGTGCGAATACATGACCGGCGGGGTTGCGGTGATCTTGGGGGACATCGGCGCGAACTTTGGCGCGGGGATGACGGGTGGCATGGCCTATCTGTACGACCCCGAAGGCAAGGCGCAGCTGCTGATGAACATGGAAACCCTGGTGACCTGCCCCGTTACGGTCGAGCATTGGGAGATGCAGCTGAAATCGCTGATCGAGCGCCACGCCACGGAAACCGGCAGCCGCAAGGCCGCCGACATCCTGCAGCACTGGGACGTGGAAAAGGCCAATTTCCTGCAAATCTGCCCGAAAGAGATGCTGAACAAGCTGGCCTATCCGCTCAGCCACGAGGCGACGGCGGTTCCGGCCGAGTAACCCGGGCCGAACCCGAACAAGACCCGCGTGCCGCAGCCCGGCGCGCGGGTTCTTTGTTTTCATGCGGGCAGACGTCCGGGTGACCGCCCTCGCAGGCGGGGTTATGGGCGAATTGCGCCACAAAATCATCGTGAAATCGGGCCAATCGTTCGATAAGGTCGCAGAAATCGCAGGAGCCTTGGGAATGCCGACCACCTATCTCGATCAGTTTTTTATCATTGATCCCTTCAGCCCGCCTGCGGCAGGGACTGTTATGGTGGTCCAGAAATACAATCTGATCGATCAGAATGATGACGGAGACATCGACCGGTTCGACAATGACTCGGTCAACGGTCAGGATGTTACCAATTCGTGGCCCGGCGACACAGTCACGGTCAACGTGCCCGGCACGGGGAACGTGACTTACACCGGCATCACCTTCTATCTGGCCGATGGCAGCCGCGTGTTCACTCCGACGGATGGGCAGGTGCTGCAGCAGGGCACATTGGTGTCCACGTCATTCGTTTCTTCGCAAGGTCCCCTGACTGTGCCCGGTGAGCTGGGGCCGCCCTGTTTCACGCGCGATACGTTGATCGAGACGCCAAACGGACCAATGCCGGTTCAGGACCTGAGCGCCGGCGATCTGGTTCTGACCGTCGACAACGGTGCCAAACCGTTGCTGTGGGTCGGAAAGACTTGCGTGCCGGCCATCGGAAAGACCGCACCGATCCGGTTTGCGGCCGGTGTTCTGGGGCTGGATCGCGAAACACTGGTTTCGCCGCAGCACCGAATGTTGATCGACGACTGGCGGGCCGAGTACTTCTATGGCTATCCCGAGATCCTGATCGCGGCGCATTGCCTTGTGAATGGCACCAGCGTGACCCGAGCCGAGGGTGGAGATGTCACCTATTACCATCTGTTGTTCGACCAGCACGAGATCGTGACAGCCAATGGCGCCAGAAGCGAAAGCTATTACCCCGGACATGCCCTGTCGCAATCCGAGCGGGATACCTGCCGCGAGCTTTTCGAATTGTTCCCCGAACTCGACCGTGCGGATCTGGGCATGTTGAAGACCGCGCGCCCGGTCATCCGCCCACGCGATGCGCAGCTGATCGGCTGATAAAGCCGTTCCAATATTCGGCTGCGCGGCGTATAGCGGACCCATGGCGAAGAAAGCGGCCCGCAAGAGCAGCGGCAAAAAGAAACAGGCGACCCGGCCGAAAAAGACTCGGACGCTCCTGCCTCGTATCCGGCGATGGGCGGTGCGTGGCGCTTTGGCGGTTGCCGGCGTCTTTCTGGCGCTGGTGTTGATCTATTCGGTGGTGAACCCGCCGATCACCCACACGATCTGGTCGGAATGGCGCCGTCTGGGCAAGGTCGAGCGCGACTGGGTGCCGATCGAGGAGATTGCCCCGGTCATGGCCCGTGCGGCCGTGGCGGCCGAGGATGCCAATTTCTGCCTGCACTGGGGGTTCGACGTGAACGCCATCCGAGACGCGCTGGAGGATGGCGGCAATCGCGGCGCCTCGACCATCACGCAGCAGGTGGTGAAGAACGTGTTCCTGTGGCAGGGGCGCAGCTGGGTCCGCAAGGCGATGGAGACAGTGCTGACCCCGGTGGTCGAAATTTTCTGGAGCAAGAAGCGGATCCTCGAAGTCTATCTGAATGTGGCCGAAACCGGTGAGGGGCTGTTCGGGGTCGAGGCTGCGGCGCGCCGCAATTTCGGTGTAAGCGCCGCGGAGCTGAGCCCGGTGCAGGCCGCCCGCCTGGCCGCGATCCTGCCCGCGCCGCGCGCGCGATCGGTGACGGACCCGTCGGTCTATACCCGCCGGCGGGCCGCCGCGATACTGGATGGGGCGGCCACCATCCGCGCAGATGGCCGCGCCGATTGTTTCGAGGATTGAAACCCTTGCCGCTCAGCGGCTATTGCTGAGCGGTATTCACTGGATCGAATGGACTCTCATGGCGCGTTTGTTTCACGTTCCCCTTTCCCCGTTTTGCCGAAAGGTCCGTCTGGCGCTGGCCGAAAAGAAGATCGAGGTTGAGCTGGTCTCCGAGAAATATTGGGAGAAGGATCCGGATTTCCTGCGTCGCAACCCGGCCGGGAAAGTCCCGGTTCTGCGGCTGGACGGGCGGATCATGGCAGAAAGCACCGCGATTTGTGAATATATCGAGGAAACCCGCCCGGACCCCGCCCTGATGCCCCGCAAACCCGAAGCCCGTTACGAGGTGCGCCGTCTGGTCAACTGGTTCGACGACAAGTTCCACCATGAGGTGACGTCGAAGCTGTTGTACGAACGGGTGAACAAGAAGATGACCGGGCAGGGCTATCCGGACAGCAGGAATGTGAAAGAGGGCGCGCGGGCGATCAAGTTCCACCTGGACTACATGGCCTGGCTGCTGGATCAGCGGCGCTGGCTGGCGGGGGATCAGATGACCTTGGCCGATTTTGCAGCTGCGGCGCACCTGTCGGCGCTGGACTATATTTCAGACGTGGACTGGAACCGCAGCCAGGTGGTCAAGGACTGGTACGCCAAGATCAAATCACGCCCGGCATTCCGATCGATCCTTGCGGACCAAGTACCGGGATTCCGCCCGCCTGCCCATTACGCTGACCTTGATTTCTGATAGGTTGGCTCAGGGGGCTGTCTGCCCCCTCTTGGCCCGTTGGGCCAATTCACCCCCGAGGATATTTTGGGCCAGATGAACAGCGCGACAGCATTGAAGGACAGGTTGGTGGCGCAGGCCCGGGCCGAGGGGTTCGTGTCGTGCCGGATCTGCCGCCCGTGGGACGTACCGGAGGTGCCTGCGCGGTTGGCCGCCTTTCTGGCGGCGGGCTATCACGGGCAAATGGGTTGGATGGCCGAGCGGACCCATTGGCGGGGGGATCCGGCGAAGCTGTGGCCCGAGGCGCGCTCGGTCATCATGCTGGCCGAGAGTTACACGCCGGATCATGATCCGACCGAGGTTCTGGGGCGACCCGATCGCGGGGCGATCTCGGTCTATGCGCAGAACAGGGATTACCACGATCTGGTCAAGAAGCGGCTGAAGCGGCTGGCCCGATGGCTGATTGCCGAGGCTGGCGGCGAGGTAAAGGTGTTCGTCGATACCGCGCCGGTGCCCGAGAAAGCACTGGGCCATGCGGCCGGGCTGGGGTGGCAGGGCAAACATACCAATCTGGTCAGCCGCGATTGGGGCAATTGGGCCTTTTTAGGGTCTGTTTTCACCACTCTGAACCTGCCGGCAGATCCACCGGAAGTGGATCATTGCGGGTCGTGTCGGGCCTGTCTGGATGCCTGTCCGACGGATGCTTTCCCGGCACCCTATCAGTTGGATGCGCGGCGCTGCATTTCCTATCTGACCATCGAGCACAAGGGGCCGGTGGATCAAAAGCTGCGCGGCAAGCTGGGCAACCGGATCTATGGCTGTGATGATTGCCTGGCCGCCTGTCCGTGGAACAAGTTCGCGGTGGCGGCCAGCGACATCCGCTATGCCGCGCGCAAAGACCTGATGGCGCCGCCGCTGGCGGAATTGGCCGGGTTGGACGATGCGGCGTTCCGGGACAAGTTCTCGGGGTCTCCGATCAAGCGGATCGGGCGCGACCGGTTCGTGCGCAACGTTCTGTATGCCATCGGCAATTCCGGGTCGGCCGAGTTGATTCCGGTCGCGCAGGCGCTGACCGAGGATCCCGATCCGACGGTGGCCGACGCGGCGCGCTGGGCGGTCGAACAACTGTCGTGAATGCCGCAAACAGGCTGGACGCGTCGGTTCAATCCGCTACACCCGTGACTGCGAACAGGATGGAGACCCCGATGGCGTTGGCTTTGGGCGTGGATACCGGTGGAACCTACACCGATGCGGTGCTGATCCGGGACGAGGAAGAGGTGATCGCCTCGGCCAAGTCCCTGACCACGCGCGAGGATCTTGCGATCGGCGTCGGGCGGGCGATCCAGGCGGTGCTGGACCGGGCGCAGGTCGCACCCGGCCAGATCTCGATGGCGTCGCTGTCGACGACGCTGGCCACGAACGCGCTGGTCGAGGGGCAGGGCGGGCGCGTTGCGCTGATATATGTTGGGTTTCGGGATGGTGATCTGGACAGGCATGGGCTGCGCGATGCGCTGAAGGGCGACCCGGCGCTGGTGATCGCGGGCGGGCACAGCCATGCCGGGGCCGAGGCCGCGCCGTTGGATACAAGGGCGTTGACCGAATTTCTGGACCAGCAGTCCGGGATTTCCGGGTTTGCGGTCGCGGCCCAGTTCGCCACGCGCAACCCCGCGCATGAGCTTGAGGTTGCGCGGATCATCACCGAGAAGACCGGCGCGCCTGTGACCTGCTCGCATCAGTTGTCGGCCAAGCTGAACGGGCCGAAACGTGCGGTGACGGCGGTGCTGAACGCGCGTCTGATCGGAATGATCGACCGCCTGATCGGCCGGGCTCAGGATGTTCTGCACGAGCTGGGCATCGACGCGCCGATGATGGTAGTGCGTGGGGACGGAGCCTTGATGAGCGCCGAGCAGGCGCGGGAACGGCCGATCGAGACCATCCTCAGCGGTCCGGCGGCCTCGATCGTGGGCGCGCGGTGGCTGACCGGAGTTCAGGACGCGCTGGTTTCGGATATCGGAGGGACGACGACCGATGTGGCGCTGATCCGCGATGGTAAACCCGCGATCGACCCGGCGGGCGCCCGGGTTGGCGGGTTCCGCACCATGGTCGAGGCGGTGGCGATGCGCACTCATGGTCTGGGCGGTGACAGCCAGGTGCATGTATTGACCGAGGGCCTGCGCGGCGGCGTTTTCCTCGGTCCGCGCCGGGTGCTGCCGGTGTCTCTGATCGCGGCCCAGGCGCCCGAGGTGGTCCATGCCGCGCTGGACGAGCAGTTGCGCGCGACCACGGTGGGCGAGCACGATACCCGTTTCGCCCGCCGCGTGCCCGGCATCCACGCCGAGGGTCTGGGCCCGCGCGAGGCGGGGCTGTTGGAGCGGCTGGGAGATAGGGTTCTGCCCCTGAGCGCCCTTTTGCGCACCCGGATGGAAAACGGTGCTTTGACCCGGCTGGTGGACCGCGGGATCGTTCAGGTCTCGGGGGTGACGCCGTCGGATGCCAGCCACGTTCTGGGGCGTCTGTCCGATTGGGATGCCGATGCCGCGCGCAAGGCGCTGGAGTTGATTGCGCGCCGGCGTGTGGGGTCGGGCGACCGACTGGCGGGCTCGGCCGATGAACTGGCCGGGATGATCGTGGATCAGTTGACCGAACAGACCGTTTTGACCTTGTTAGAGACTGCTTTTGCAGAAGAGGCCGAGGCGTTCGGCCTGCCGCCCGAGGATCTGGCGCGCCATGTGCTGACCCGGCGGGGCTTGCGCGGGCATCGCGGTCTGCTGGCGCTGGATACGAAGCTGAACGTGGATGTGGTCGGGCTGGGGGCCTCGGCGCCAAGCTATTACCCGGCGGTCGGTGAGCGGCTGCGCTGTACCATGGTGCTGCCCGACCATGCCGGGGTGGCCAATGCGATCGGGGCCGTCGTGGGGCGCTTGACCATGCGGCGGGCGGGCACAGTGACCGCCCCGTCCGAAGGCCGGTACCGAGTGCATCTGAACGACGGGCCGCAGGATTTCCCCACGCCCGAACCCGCGCTGGACCTGCTGGAGGCTGAACTGCGTCGCGAGACCGAAAGCGCCGTGCGCGAGGCCGGTGCCCAGGATGTCCGCGTGATCGTCAACCGCGACATCCGCACCGCCCGGATCGAGGGCAAGGATGTCTTTGTCGAGGCGATGCTGACCGTCGAAGCCAGCGGCCGCCCGCGGGTGGCCGTCGGCTGACCGCTATTCTGCAGCGCTGCTGCGTTTGGGCAGAACCCAGTCCGGGCGCGGGAAGTGGCAGGTATAGCCATTGGGGATACGCTGAAGGTAGTCCTGATGCTCGGGCTCGGCCTCCCAGAAATCGCCGACGGGTTCGACCTCGGTCACGACCTTGCCGGGCCACAGCCCGCTGGCATCCACATCGGCGATCGTGTCCAGCGCGATCTGTTTCTGGGTCTCGTCGCAGTAATAGATGGCCGAGCGATAGCTCATTCCGATGTCATTGCCCTGGCGGTTCACGGTGGTCGGGTCGTGGATCTGGAAGAAGAACTCAAGCAGATCGCGATAGGTGATCTGCGCGGGGTCGAACCAGATCTCGATCCCTTCGGCATGGGTGCCGTGGTTGCGATAAGTCGCGTTGGGCACGTCGCCGCCGGTATATCCGACGCGGGTGCGCAGAACGCCGGGCAGCTTGCGGATCAGATCCTGCATGCCCCAGAAGCAGCCTCCGGCCAGAACGGCGCGTTGTTCGGTCATTTCGGGTCCTCCACTTGATCGAGGTATTCGCCATAGCCCTCGGCCTCCATGTCGTCACGATGGATGAACCGCAGCGCGGCGGAGTTGATGCAGTAGCGTAGCCCACCCTGGTCCAGCGGACCATCGGGAAACACATGGCCCAGGTGGCTGTCGCCGTGTTTCGAGCGGACCTCCGTCCGGATCATGCCCAGCGAGCGGTCCTCAAGCTCGGTGACGTGGTCATGCACGATGGGTTTGGTGAAACTAGGCCAGCCACAGCCCGATTCGTATTTGTGGGTCGAGGCGAACAGAGGTTCACCCGATACGACATCCACATAAATGCCCGGTTCCTTGTGGTGAAGGTATTTGCCGGTGCCGGGGCGTTCGGTCCCGTTGCGCTGGGTGACGTGGAATTCCTCGGGCGAGAGGGCGGCGACAACCGATGGATCTTTGGTATATTTTGACATGGGTCCTCCGGCGTTATTCCTTTCCCGAGATAATTGGGGTGCGCCGCGACAAAAGCAAAGCCCTGTTTTGCCCGGCTCGCGCGATCGTGCGGGTGATCTGCCGCCGTTCTTCGTGCGTATCAATGACAAAGAGGAGGTCAAGCCATGTTCAGAATGCTGCTGTTGTCTGCCCTGTTGCTGATCGGCCGGATGGTGCAGGCCGCGCCTGTGTCCGGAGAGTTCGCTTCAATTGATGGCGGCACGCTGTCGCTGTCGGATTGGCGCGGCCAGCCGGTTCTGGTGGTCAACACGGCCTCGCAATGCGGGTTCACCGGGCAATATGCTGGGCTGCAAAAGCTGCAGGACACCTATGGATCCGAGGGTTTGGTGGTTCTGGCGGTCCCGTCGGATTCCTTCAACCAGGAATTGGAAACCGCCAGCGAGGTCAAGGAGTTCTGCGAGTTGAACTATAACCTGACCCTGCCCATGACCGACATCACCCCCGTGACCGGCCCGCAGGCCCACCCGTTCTACAAGGCGGTCGCCGCCGAGACCGGGTTTGTGCCCAACTGGAATTTCAACAAGATCCTGCTGAGCCCCGAAGGCGAGGTCGTGGCGACCTTTGGGTCGACGACGCGGCCGGACTCCCGCAAGCTGCGCCGTCAGGTCGAGGCCCTGCTGCGCTGAACCGGCTGGCGTGACAACTGCACGGCCAGAATGCCCAGCGTGGTGACCGCAACACCGACGGCATCCATTGCGCCCAACCGTTCACCCAGAAGAATCGCGGCGATCGTGACCCCGAACACCGGGTTGAGGAAATGGAAGGTCGCCGCGCGGATCGGCCCGATCCGGTTGAGCAGCAGGAACCAGATCAGCGTGGCCAGCAGGCCGGGGAACAGGGTCGTGTAGGTGAAGGCCAGCGCCAGCGGCCAGGTCGGGCGGACATAAATCGTCTCGAACAGCGGGGCGGCGATGAACAGAACCGCCGAGCCGACGAACATCTGCAGGCCGACGACCATCATGAAGTTCCCGCCCGAGGTCGCCCCGCGCACGGCCAGCGTGGCGAAAGTCAGAGCCAGCGCGCCCAGCCCGCAGAGGGCAACGCCGAACAGGTCGATCCCGGCGCTGATCCGGCTGCTCATGATCAGGGCCACACCGGCGAACCCGGCCAGCAGCCCCAGGACACCCAGCGGGCGCAACCGTTCCCCGAACAGCAGCCAACCGGCCAGCGCCACCAGCAGAGGCATGGTCGATGCGATGATCGCCGCGACCGAGGCCTCGACCGTTTGCATCGCATAGAAATTCAGACCCAAATACAGGGCATTCTGGCAGATTCCGAACAGGATGGTCGCGTACCATTGCGACCGCGTCAGGCGCCAGCTCTGGCCCATGGCCGCGGCGATGGCGACACCCAGGATGCCGGAAATCAAAAAGCGCACGGCCAGCGAAAACAGCGGCGAGGCATCCGCGACGATGATCCGCGCCGAGGTGAAGGCCGACGACCAGATGAAGGCAAAGGCCAGCCCCATGGTGATGGCGCGCGGATCCATGACAAGCCTCGTTTGAATTCCGTGGCGACTGTTCCCGATTTTCTCTGGGTCTGCAACCGGCGGATGGCAACGTGCGCATAGAAAAAGGGCCGCGAAACCGCGGCCCCTGTTTCGTACCACCTTGGGGTGGGATCAGCTGTTGACGCTGTCCTTCAGGGCCTTGGCGATGGTCATTTTCACGACCTTGTCGGCCTCTTTGGTAAAGGTCTCACCGGTGGCCGGGTTGCGCACCTGACGCTCGGGGCGCTCGCGGCAGTAGATCTTGCCGACGCCCGGCAGGGTCACGGCGCCACCGGCCGAAACTTCGCGGGTGATCAGGTTGGTGATCGCTTCCAGCGCCGCGTTCGCGGATTTCTTGTCGGTTCCCATTTCCTCAGCGAGAGCAGCAACCAGCTGAGTCTTCGTCATAGGCTTTGCCATTTCTTGGTCTCCTTAACGTGCCCGATCTATTGGGCCTCACCGCGTAACTGTAACGGGATATTGTGGGCGAACACAACGAATAGTAGCGCCGAACCCCCAAAAAATATGGGGATTTCGTTGCTTTTTTGCGTCAGAGGAAGGCCGTTTCATCGAACGAGCGCAATTTCCGGCTGTGCAGACGTTCCAGCGGCATGCCCCGCAGGTGTTCCATCGCCCGGATTCCAATCGCCAGATGGCGGCCGACCTGAGTTGTATAGAACTCGGACGCCATGCCCGGCAACTTCAATTCGCCATGCAGGGGCTTGTCGGACACGCACAGCAAGGTACCGTAGGGCACGCGGAACCGATAGCCGTTGGCGGCGATCGTTGCGCTTTCCATGTCCAGCGCGATGGCGCGCGACTGGCTCAGCCGTTGCACCGGGCCGGATTGGTCGCGCAGTTCCCAGTTGCGGTTGTCGACCGAGGCCACCGTGCCGGTGCGCATGATCCGCTTCAGCTCATAGCCGTCCAGCTCGGTCACTTCGGCCACGGCGCGTTCCAGCGCGACCTGAACTTCGGCCAGCGGCGGGATCGGCACCCAGACGGGCAGGTCGTCGTCCAGCACCTTGTCTTCGCGCAGATAGGCATGGGCCAGCACAAAGTCGCCCAGGGCCTGCGTGTTGCGCAGCCCTGCGCAGTGGCCAACCATCAGCCAGGCATGTGGGCGCAGCACCGCGATGTGGTCGGTGGCGGTTTTGGCGTTGGATGGCCCGACGCCGATATTGACCAGCGTGATCCCCGACCCGTCGGCGCGTTTCAGGTGATAGGTCGGCATCTGCGGCAGCTTCAGCGGCTGGTCCAGCGGCGCGTCGGGGTCGGTGATCTCGACATTCCCGGTCGAAACGAAACTGGTATAGCCGCTGTCCGGGTCGGCCAGTTGCGCGCGGGCATAGTTCTCGAATTCCGAGACGTAGAACTGGTAGTTTGTGAACAGAACGTGGTTCTGGAAATGGTCCGGGTCGGTGGCTGTGTAGTGGGCCAGCCGGGCCAGCGAGTAATCGATGCGTTGCGCTGTGAACAAGGCCAGCGGGCCGACGCCATCCAGCGGTTCGTGCACACCGTTGACGATGTCGTCATTGGTGGTGGTCAGATCGGGCACGTCGAACACGTCGCGCAGGGTGAACCCCGCCGCACCCTGATGCGGAACCACCAGATCGGGGTTGCCGGCCACGGCGAAATGCACCGGCATCGGCGTGGTCGATGGGCCGATGGTCACCGGCTGGTTGTGGTTCTTGATCAGCAGCGCGATCTGCTGCGTGAGGTAAGACCGGAACAGATCCGGCCGGGTTACCGTCGTGGCATGGACCCCTGGCTCGGACACGTGACCAAAGCTCAGGCGGCTGTCCACATGCGCGTAGGACGCCGTACGGATACGGATTTCTGGGTAATAGGCTCTGTACCGGACCTTGGGCGCGCCGCTTTCCATCGCCTCGGCAAAGCTTTCGCACAGAAAGGCGGTGGCCTCGTTATACAGCTCTTCCAGCCTCGCAACGGCTGCGGCGGCATCGGTGAAAATCTCGGGGTCCCGTGGTTCGGGCGTTGTTATTTTTGTCATGCGAGGGGTTCCAGAAGGTCAATTTTTTCGAATGTACGGACATCCACCAGTCCCAGATCGGATATCCGCAGTTCGGGGATCACGACAAGGGCCAGCAGCGAGTGCTGCATATAGGCATTGTTCAGCTGACAGCCGCAGGTCTGCATCGCCTCGACCATCTTTTGCGCCTTGGCCGCGACGCCGGAGGCCGGGCTGTCGGACATCAGGCCGGCGATGGGCAGTTCGACCAGCGCCAGCTCTTCGCCATCTCGGAAGATGGTGATGCCGCCGCCCACTTCGGCCAGACGATTGGCGGCCAGCGCCATCTGCTCGCGGTCGGTGCCGACCACGATCATGTGGTGGCTGTCATGCGCCACGGTCGAGGCCATGGCCATCCGGCCCTGATAGCCAAAGCCCGAGACGAAGGCGTTGGTGACGCCGCCCGTGGCCCGGTGCCGCTCGACCAGCGCGATCTGGCAGACATCGCCTTCGCCCTCAACCAGCCCGCCGATGATCGGCAGCTCGGCCTTCAGCGCCTGGGTGGGGGCCTGGTTTTCCACCACGCCGATCACGTTGGCGCGGACGCGGTTGGCGCCCTCGGGCGCGGGGATCTCGAAATCGGCGGCGGTCAGGGCATGGCCCAGATGTACTGTGTTGCGCGCCCGGTCGGGCCAGTCGTAATGCGGGCAATCCACCTTGATCGCGCCATTTTCGGCCACCACCTGTCCGCGCGCGATGACCATCTCGATCGGCAAGTCGGTCAGGTCCGAACTGAGGATCACGTCCGCCCGGCGGCCCGGCGTGATCGAGCCGATCTCGCGCTCCAGCCCGAAATGGGTGGCGGTGTTGATCGTGGCCATCTGCAGCGCGATCAACGGGTCGCAACCGCAGGCGATGGCATGACGGACGACGCGGTTCATGTGGCCCTCGTTCACCAGCGTGCCCGAATGGCAGTCATCGGTGCACAGGATGAAGTTGCGCGGGTCCAGCCCTTTTTCGGTGACGGCGGTGATCTGGCTTTCCACGTCATACCAGGCCGAGCCCAATCGCATCATCGACCGCATCCCCTGCCGCACCCGGGCAATGGCGTCGGCCTCGCAGGTGCCTTCGTGGTCATCCGCCGGACCGCCGGCGACATAAGCGGCAAAATCAGGCCCTAAATCAGGGGATGCATAGTGTCCGCCCACGGTCTTGCCCGCGCGCTGGGTGGCGGCGATTTCGGCCAGCATTTTGGGGTCTGCATGGATCACGCCGGGAAAGTTCATCATCTCGCCCAGCCCGATGATGCCGGGCCAGGTCATCGCCTCGGCCACGTCTTCGGCGGTGATCTCATAACCGGTGGTTTCCAGACCCGGCGCCGAGGGCGCGCAGGACGGCATCTGGGTAAAGATGTTGACCGGCTGCATCAGCGCTTCGTCATGCATCATCCGCACGCCGTCCAGCCCCAGCACGTTGGCGATCTCATGCGGGTCGGTGAACATCGACGTCGTGCCATGCGGGATAACAGCGCGGGCGAACTCGGCCGGGGTCAGCATGCCGGATTCGATGTGCATATGCGCGTCGCACAGGCCGGGGATCATGTAGCGGCCTTTGGCCTCGATGATCTGCGTGTCGGGGCCGATGCAGTGGCTGGCGTCGGGGCCGACATAGGCCACGCGTCCGGCGGCGATGGCGATGGCATGATCGGGCAGCGCCTCGCGGCTGTGTACGTTGATCCAGATCCCGCCGCGAATGACCATGTCGGCGGCTTCGCGGCCGGCGGCAACGGCGATCAGGCGGGGGGCGACGTCGGGCCAAGAGGGGAAGGGTGCGTATTCCATGGCACAACTTTCCCGAATGCATCGGAAGGTGCAACCCCTGCCGTGCCACCTTCATGAAACCGTCATCCGGCCCGGGCGCGGGGCAGCAAATGCTTGATCCGCGCCGCGATGCGGGGTCTGGTAAGGGCATGGACTACGAAACCATAAATGCCGACAGTTTCGGCCGCAGCCTGCGCGGGATCGGGCTGAACCTGCTGGTGCGCGACGTGCGGGCGGAATGCGCTTTTTTAGAGACTGTTTTTGGCCTGAAATCCCATCAAGTGACGGCGGATTACGCCATCGTCACCTATGGCGATCAGGTGTTTCAGCTGCATTCGGACGGCACCTATCATTCCAACCCGCTGCTGGGGCTGGTTCCCGAAACGCCCCCACGCGGTGGCGGGATCGAGATCCACCTGTACGATACCGACCCGGACGACGCGGCGGAGCGCGCCCGGTCCGCTGGCGCGGTCGTCCTGCAGGAGCCGACCGACAAGCCCCACGGCCTGCGCGAGACCTATATCCTGTGCGAGAACGGCTATGCCTGGGTTGCCAGCCGCCCCAAGGACGGATGAAGGTCAGGCGAGGTGTTGCTCGGCGGCGATTTCCGCCTGGATCCATTCGGCAAAGGCTACGGCACCCGGCGTCTCCTCGGCCTGAGGCGACAGCAGAAGGTAGTAGGCTTCGGGCATCGGCGCGCGATGCTCGAACGGCGCGATCAGACGGCCTTCGTCCAGAAGGCGCTTTGCGATGGTATCATGGGTCAGGCACAGCCCGCCTCCGGCCATCGCGACGGACAGGCCGACCATATAGGTCGTGGCGTAAGTAATCGGCGGATTTTCCCAGTTTAGACCCTGATCTTCGGCCCAGCTGACCCAGTTCGACAGAAGGTTCGAACAGTCGTACAGCGGTTGCTGCTGAAGGTTTTCCAGCGTGACCGGATAGTCGGGGGCACAGACGGGGTAGTAGTGATCGCTGCGCAAAAGCTCAGTGCGGACCGTGTCGGCCGGGCGCAGGGAATAGCGGATTTCCACCGCCGCGCCTTCGGCCATCTCGCGCGGCTCCCACAATTCGGTGAAGATGTTCAGGTGAACATCGGGGTGCAGGGCGCGGAACGCGGGCAGGCGGGGGGCCAGCCAGTTCACCGAAAAGGTGATGTTGCATTGAACCTGAACGGTATTCTGCTGCTGCCCGGTCACGGCCTGGGTGCCGCGTACCAGCGTCCGGAACGCTTCGCGCACCACGGGCAGATAGGTGATCCCGGCCTCGGTCAGTTCCAATGCGCGGGGGCGACGGTGAAACAGGGGCTGGCCCAGATAACCCTCGAGTGACTTGATCTGCTGGCTGACGGCGCTTTGCGTCATGTTCAGATCGCGCGCCGCGCCGGTGAAGGACAGGTGGCGGGCCGCGGCCTCAAAGGTCCGCAGCCAGCCAAGCGGGGGAAGAGGGTTCTGAGGTTTCATAATCCAACCATAAGCTCAGCTAATGCCAAAACACCAATTTTTTCGTTGGTCAATTGCGCCCCGGCCCGGCACGGTTTGTATCAGCCCTCTGCCCAAGCCTAACGGAGCCTCCGGATGAGCGTCACCAATCTGAAGCCGAATATCGACCATTGGCAGGAGCGCGTGGACATGGCCGCGGCCTTCCGTTGGACCGAAAGGTTGAACATGCATGAAGGGGTCGCCAACCATTTCAGCCTTGCCGTGAACGAGGGTGGCACGCAGTTCCTGATGAACCCGAACCAGATGCATTTCGCGCGCATCCGTGCCTCGGACCTTCTGCTGCTGGATGCCAACGATCCCGACACGATGAGCAAGCCCGGCGCACCGGACCCCACCGCATGGGGGCTGCATGGCTCGATTCACCGCAGGTGCCCGCATGCGCGTTGCGTGATGCATGTGCATTCGATCTTTGCCACCGTCCTGGCCTCCTTGGCCGACAGCACCCTGCCACCGATCGACCAGAACACAGCAACCTTTTACAACCGCTATGTCATCGACGAGGAATTCGGCGGTTTGGCCTTTGAAAGCGAGGGTGAGCGTTGCGCCGCAATGCTGCAGGACCCGAAAAAGAAAGTCATGATCATGGGCAACCACGGTGTGCTGGTGATCGGCAGCGATGCGGCAGATGCCTTTAATAGACTCTATTATTTCGAGCGCGCCGCCGAGACCTATGTTCGCGCCCTTCAGACGGGCCGGCCGTTGCGGCTGCTTTCGGACGAGATCGCCGAAAAGACCGCGCAGGAGTTGGATGACTATCCGGGGCAGGCCGAGGCCCATCTGCGCGAGATCAAGGCCGTTCTGGATGCCGAAGGCTCGGATTACGCCACCTAGAGGGTTTTGCCATGACCGATGCCTCGCATGATCCCGAAGCTGCCCGCTGGCACTATCGGCCATCTGATCCAGTGGCGTTGAACCCTTTGTTCAGCTGGCCGCCCAGACCGATGGCGGTAGTGAAATGGTACAGCGGTGCGTGGTTGCAGATCACCGCGCTGACCCTGTGCATGGTGTTGGCGCTGACAGCTTATGTGCTTTTCCTGCCGCCGCTCGAGGCGATGCAAAGCTTCGCACCTGGTTGGATGTTCCGCATCTGGCTGCTGAACATGGTGCCTCAGATCCTTGTTGCGGGTGGGCTGCATTGGTGGCTCTACATGCGCAAGGGCCAGGGTATGTACAAAAAGTTCGATCGCCGCGACCTGACGCGCAACAACGGCATCTTCACCTTCAACAACCAGGTCTGGGACAACATCTGGTGGACGCTGGGCAGCGCCATGACGGTGGCGACCGTCTATCAATGGGGCATCTACTGGGCGATGGCCAACGGTTGGGTGCCAACCGTCTCATGGGAACAGGCGCCGGTCTGGTGCGTGGTCTGGATGCTGTTCATCCCGATGTGGTCCGGGCTGCATTTCTATTGGGTACACCGGCTGGAGCATCACCCGAAACTGTTCAAGCATGTGCATGCCGTGCATCACCGGAACGTCAATGTTGGTCCGTGGTCGGGCATCTCGAACCACTGGTACGAGAACCTGCTGTATTTCACGACCTATTTCATCCACCTGATCGTGCCGTCGCACCCGCTGCATCTGCTGTTTCACGCCTATTTCCAGCAGGTCAGCCCGATCCTGTCCCATTCGGGGTTCGAGAAGCTGAAAGCGGGGGAAACCGAAGCGGCACGGGCGGGCGACTTCTTTCACCAGCTGCACCACCGGTATTTCGAGTGCAACTATGGCACTTCCGAGATTCCCTTCGACCGGTGGTTCGGCACCTATCACGACGGCTCGGCCGAGGCGACGGAACGCACCCGCGCCTACAAGAAAAGGCGGTTCGGCTGAAGGGCGCCTGCAGCATCCCAAGTCGTGATACCGCTTGGACAAGCCGCCGATGGGCGGCTTTCCGTTTTTGACGGGTCTTTACCTTGCTGCCCGGGGTCTGATAGACACCGCTGGTCCGGATGAACCGGGCGCCGGTCGCAGCCTACCCGGCTTACAAAACAAGGATCTGAAAAGTGAAGACAATCGTCATCTGCTCGGGCGGACTGGATTCGGTTTCTCTGGCGCACAAGGTTGCCGCCGAAAACGAACTGATCCGCCTGATCTCTTTCGACTACGGTCAGCGTCACCGCAAGGAAGTCGAGTTTGCCGCCCGCTGCGCGGAGCGGCTGGGCGTGCCGCATGACCTAATCGACATGAGCCATATCGGCAAGCATCTGTCGGGCTCGGCCCTGACCGATGACGTCGACGTGCCCGACGGGCACTATGCCGAAGAGAACATGAAGGTCACCGTGGTCCCGAACCGCAACGCCATCATGCTGGCCATCGCCTTTGGCGTGGCCGCCGCCAAACAGGCGGACGCCGTGGCGACGGCGGTGCATGGCGGGGATCACTTCATCTACCCCGACTGCCGGCCGGAATTCACCGAAGCCTTCGAGGTCATGCAGGCCAAGGCATTGGACGGATATGCCAATGTCAGGCTCTATACGCCCTTCGTTCACATCCCGAAATCGGCCATCGTGACCGAGGGCGCAAAGCACGGAACGCCCTTCGCCGACACCTGGTCCTGCTACAAGGGCGGCGAGACCCATTGCGGCCGTTGTGGAACCTGTGTCGAACGGCGCGAGGCGTTTCACATCGCCGGCATTGAAGACCCGACCGTCTATGCCGATCCCGAGTTCTGGAAAGCCGCGGTGGAGGGGCACTGATGTTCCGTATCACCAAGGAATTCCACTTCTCGGCCTCGCATCAGCTGTGCCACCTGCCCGACGACCACCCCTGCGCGCGTCTGCACGGGCACAATTACATCGTCGAGGTGGAACTGGCCGCCGAAGAGCTGGATGCAAATGGTTTCGTGGTGGACTACCGCGATCTGAAGCCGCTCAAGACCTATATCGACGAGGAACTGGATCACCGGCACCTGAACGACGTGTTCGGGCATGACATGGTCACCTCGGAGCGACTGGCGAAAGAGATCTTTGACTTCTGCAAGGCGCGCTGGGCGCAGACCAGCGCGGTGCGGGTCAGCGAGACGCCCAAGACCTGGGCGGAGTATCGGCCGTGAAACCGCTGCGCATCGCCGAGATCTTCGGCCCCACGATCCAGGGCGAAGGCGCCGTGATCGGGGTGCCGACCGTCTTCGTGCGGGCGGGTGGCTGCGATTACCGCTGCAGCTGGTGCGACAGCCTGCATGCGGTGGACAGCGCCTATCGCCATGACTGGACGCCGATGACCCCCGAACAGATCTGGGCGCAGGTCGAAGCCCTGTCCGGCGGCACACCCCTGACCGTGTCGCTGTCGGGCGGCAACCCGGCCATTCAGGATTTCGGCCCGCTGATCGCGCTGGGCAAATCCAAGGGTTATGACTTCGTGATGGAAACTCAGGGCTCGGTGGCGCAGGACTGGTTCCGCGAATTGTCCACCCTGATCCTCAGCCCGAAACCGCCCTCGTCCGGCGAAACCGTCGACTGGGCGCGGTTCGAGGACTGCATCGCCCGGGCTGAGGGCGCGCCCACCGTCATGAAGATCGTGGTCTTCGATGATGAGGATTACCGCTGGGCCCGCGCCGCGGCCGAGCGGTTTCCAGCGCTGCCGCTTTATCTGCAACCGGGCAACCACACCCCGCCGCCACCCGACGCCGAGGATGCCGAGATCGACATGGACGGGATCATGTCCCGCTATGAATGGCTGATCGACAAGACCCTCGGCGACCGCTGGTTCACCCCCACCATCCTGCCGCAGCTGCATGTCCTGATCTGGGGCAACAAGCGCGGCGTATGAGGCTCTAACAATGGCAAACCAAGACATCTATGCAAACCTGACCCAACTGGGCAGCAAGACCGACCTGCCGAACTCGCCCGAAGAGGCGGTGCTGGAGCGGGTGCCGAACCCGCAGGCCGGCACCGATTATGCCGTGCGCTTCACCGCGCCCGAGTTCACCTCGCTTTGCCCGCTGACGGCGCAGCCGGATTTCGCGCATATCGTGATCGACTATGTGCCGGGTGACTGGCTGGTGGAAAGCAAGTCGCTCAAGCTGTTCCTGGGTTCGTTCCGCAACCATGGCGCGTTCCACGAAGATTGCAGTGTCACGATCGGCAAGCGGCTGGAAGAGGTGCTGGAGCCGAAATGGCTGCGTGTCGGCGCCTATTGGTATCCGCGCGGCGGTATCCCGATCGACGTGTTCTATCAGACCGGGCCGGAGCTGCCGGGCGTGTGGATCCCCGATCAGGGCGTTCCCACCTATCGCGGGCGCGGCTGACCGCGTTACGAGGCCGCCCGGATCGCGCGCGGCGAGGTGCCGAACTCGGCGCGGAAGGCGCGGGTCATCGCGCTGGGGTCGTCATAGCCCGCGCGCAGGGCGATCTCGCCGATGGGCAGATCGGTCTCGGATACCAGCTTGCGGACCAGGTTCAGGCGCAGGCGGCGATAGACCTGCGCGGGGCTGGCCCCCAGATCGGCCCGCATCCGCGATTCCAGCGCCTTTTGCGAGCGGCCGACCCGCCGTGCGACCTCGGGGATGGGCAGGGGCGTTTCCAGATGTTCCTGCATCAGCGCCAACGCTTTGTTGACGAAGGCGCTGGCCGACCCGGCCCCGCCCATATGTGAACGGGCGGAATCGCGGGTCATGAACAGCTGCGCCACTTCCAGCGCCAGTGCCTGACCGTGATCCCGCCCGATCAGGTGCATCACCAGGTCAAACGCCGCCATCGCGCCCGAGCAGGTGATGCGGTCTCCGTCGATGACATAGCGTTCGCGGCAGGTTTCCACCTCGGGGAAGCGTTCCGAGAACCCCGTCAACTCCTCCCAGTGGATGGTCGCGCGATGGCCGTCCAGCAGCCCGGCTTCGGCCAGCAGCCAGCTGCCCGTGTCCATTCCGGCCATGATGGGGAACCGTTGCGCGGCGGCGCGCAGGCTGGCCTGCATGCGCCAGCCGCCGTGATCGCGAAAGCCATAGGATGGCATGACCGCCAGCAGGTCGCCGGACACGTTGCCGAGCCTGTCATGCGGCGACACCTGCAGCCCCGAGGATGAGGTCACCGGCCCCGCGTTCAGCGACAGAAACTGCCACTTGTAGAGCGTGCGCCCCGACAGCGTGTTGGCCGCGCGCAGCGGCTCGACTGTGTTGGCCAAACAGTGGTTCGAAAACCCGTCGAACAGCAACACGCCAAAATGCTGCATCGCAGAGGTCGATTTAGTCCATTTCTGCATATTAAATGTCTATTACTGCATGAAAATGCGCGCAAGACGGGTCAGGCTGTTCGCAACATCTGCACTTGGAGAACCGCTATGCAATTCGGTCTGTCCGAAGAACAGGAAATGATCGTCTCGACCGTCCGCAGCTTTGTGGAAAAAGAGATCTATCCCCACGAAGAGCTGGTCGAGCGCACCGGAGAGGTGCCGAAAGAGATCGCCGACGAGATCAAGCGCAAGACGATCGAGCTGGGCTTCTACGCCTGCAACTTTCCCGAAAGCGTGGGTTGCGCCGGGTTGAACCACCTGGAATTCGCGCTGGTCGAACGGGAACTGGGCCGCGGGTCGATGGCGTTGAACCATTTCTTCGGGCGGCCGCAGAACATCCTGATGGCCTGTCAGGGCGATCAGGTCGAACGCTATCTGATGCCCGCCGTGCGCGGCGAGAAAATGGATGCGCTGGCGATGACCGAACCGGGCGCGGGTTCGGATGTGCGGGGCATGAAGTGTTCCGCCGTTCGTGATGGCGGCGATTGGGTGGTGAACGGCACCAAGCATTTCATCTCGGGCGCGGAACATGCCGATTTCATCATCGTCTTCATCGCCACGGGCGAGGATCAGACGCCGAAAGGCCCCAAAAAGCGCATCACCGCCTTTCTGGTCGATCGCGGCACGCCGGGGTTCACCATCCGCGACGGCTACAAGTCGGTCAGCCATCGCGGTTACAAGAACATGGTGCTGGACTTCGACGACTGCCGCTTGCCTGACGCACAGGTGCTGGGCGAGGTCGATGGCGGATTCGAGGTGATGAACACCTGGCTTTACGCCACCCGCATCACCGTGGCCGCCATGTGCGTGGGTCGCGCGCGGCGGGCCTTCGACTATGCGCTGGACTATGCCGCCACGCGCGAACAGTTCGGCCAGAAGATCGGCAAGTTCCAGGGCGTCAGCTTTCAGATCGCCGACATGATCACCGAGATCGACGCCGCCGACCTGCTGACCCTGGCCGCTGCCGACCGGCTGGACAAGGGCCTGCCCGCCAACCGCGAGATCGCCTCGGCCAAGCTTTTTGCCTCGGAAATGCTGGCGCGGGTGACCGATGCGGCGATCCAGGTACATGGCGGGATGGGTCTGATGGATGACTATCCGCTGGAACGGTTCTGGCGCGATGCCCGGGTGGAGAGGATCTGGGACGGTACCAGCGAGATCCAGCGCCACATCATCAGCCGCGACCTGCTGCGCGCGTTGGGGGCATGAACGTGGCGCCGGGCCTGAACGGCGCGGCGGATGTGCTCACGCCGGGAAAACTCGCCGCGCTGAGGCGGATGCTGGTGTTTCGTTCGCTGGCGGTGATCGGCGGGGGCGCTTGGTGTGCCGAGGTCATCCGGCAGGTGCGGAAACTGGGGTTCACCGGTCCGGTCTGGCCGGTGCATCCCAAGGCCGACGAGGTGGCGGGCGAGCGCGTCTTTGCCACGATCGAAGACCTGCCCCAAGCGCCCGACGCGGCCTTTGTCGGCATCAACCGCCGCGCGACCATCGAGGCGGTCGAGTTTCTGTCCCGCATTGGCGCGGGCGGGGCTGTGTGTTTCGCCTCGGGCTTTACCGAGGCGCTGGCTGAGGATGCGGACGGGCCGGACTTGCAGGCGCAGCTTGTGGCTGCAGCGGGGGACATGCCGATCCTCGGCCCCAACTGCTATGGCTTCGTCAACGGGTTGGACCGGGTGGCGATCTGGCCCGACCAGCACGGGATGCGCCCGGTGGAGCGGGGCGTCGCCATTCTGACGCAAAGCTCAAACATCGCCATCAACATGACCATGCAGCGCCGGGCGCTGCCGCTGGCTTTCATGCTGACCTGCGGGAATCAGGCACAGTCCCACCAGGCCGAAATCGCCATGGCCCTGCTGGAGGATGACCGGATCACCGCCATCGGTGTGCATGTCGAGGGCTTTGGCGACCTGCGCAAATGGGAGGCGCTGGCCGCCCGTGCGCGCGAGCGCGGCGTGCCGATCGTGGCGCTCAAGGTGGGTCGGTCGGAACATGCCCAAACCGCAACAATCTCGCACACGGCATCGCTGGCAGGCGGTGATGCCGGGGCGCAGGCGTTTCTGGACCGGCTGGGCATTGCGCGTCTGGGCGATGTGCCAAGCTTCCTGGAAACGCTCAAGCTGTTCCACGTCGCCGGCAGGCTCGGCGGGAACGGCCTGAGCATGATCAGCTGTTCGGGGGGCGAAGCCAGTCTGGGAGCCGACATGGCGGTCGGGCGGGATCTGCATTTTCCACCGCTGACACAGGATCAGCGAAGAGAACTGCGCACGGCGCTGGGTCCGATGGTGGCGCTGGCAAATCCGCTCGACTACCACACCTATATTTGGCGCGACACTCAGGCGATGACGCGGGCGTGGAAGGGAATGACGGGCCCGGATGTGGCTCTGACACTGTCGATTGTGGACTATCCGCATACGGATGCCACCGACTGGGCCTGCGCAACACAGGCGGCGCTGAACTGCTCAAGCGAAACCGGCAGGCCCTTTGCCGTGGTGGCGACCCTGCCCGAGCTGATGCCCGAAGACGTGGCGCAAAAGCTGCTGGACGGTGGTGTGGTTCCCTTTGCCGGCCTGCACGAGGCGTTGGCCGCAGCCGAGGCAGCCGCCCGCCCGCTGCCCGAGCAGGCCGCGCCGGTCCAGTTGCCCGGTAATTGCGAGGCGGACACAACCTTGACCGAGGCCGAGGCGAAACAGGCGCTTGCCGAACACGGCCTGACGGTGCCGCGCAGCGTGGTCTTTCCGGCCGATCAGGCTGAAAAGGCGACACGCCACCTGACCGGCCCCTTCGCGGTCAAGGGCGTCGGGCTGGCGCACAAATCCGAACATGGCGCGGTTCTGCTGGGCGTGGAGGCGAGCGAAATCGCGGACGCCGCCCGCCGGGTGGGCACCGCCGACGTGCTGGTCGAGGAAATGGCGGCCCGCGGTGTTGCGGAACTGCTGATCGGTGTCACGCGCGATCCGGCGCATGGGTTCGTGCTGACCCTCGGCGCCGGGGGCGTCCTGACCGAGATCCTGCGCGATACCGTGTCGCTGCTGGTGCCCTCGGATCGTAACGCAACCCGGGCGGCGCTGGGCAAGCTGGCCTATGCCCCGCTTTTGGCGGGCTATCGCGGCAAGTCCGCAGCCGATCTCGAGGCGATTCTCGACGCCATCGACGCGGTGCAGTCCTATGTGATTGCCAATGCCGCCACTGTCAGCGAAGTTGAAATCAACCCCCTCATCTGCACCGCGACGGGCGCGGTGGCGGTTGATGCCCTGATCCGAAAGGCAAGCTCATGAACCCAGTGAAGACCAAACGCGACGGCGCCATTCTGGAAGTCACCCTGGACCGGCCCAAGGCAAACGCGATCGACTTGGCCACCAGCCGGGTGATGGGCGAAGTGTTCCGCGACTTCCGCGATGATCCCGACCTGCGGGTGGCGATCCTGACGGGGGGCGGAGAGAAATTCTTCTGCCCCGGCTGGGATCTGAAGGCCGCGGCTGAGGGCGATGCCGTGGATGGGGATTACGGGGTCGGCGGTTTCGGTGGCCTTCAAGAGCTGCGGGACATGAACAAGCCGGTGATTGCCGCCGTGAACGGGATTGCCTGCGGCGGCGGTTTGGAACTGGCCTTGAGTGCCGACATGATTCTGGCGGCCGATCACGCCACCTTTGCCCTGCCGGAAATCCGCTCGGGCACGGTGGCGGACGCGGCCAGCGTCAAGCTGCCCAAGCGCATACCTTACCACATCGCGATGGAACTGCTGCTGACCGGCCGCTGGTTCGACGCCGAAGAGGCGCATCGCTGGGGCTTGGTGAATGAGATCGTCCCGGCCGACCAGCTGATGGACCGTGCATGGGAGCTGGCTCGCCTGCTGGCCAGCGGCCCGCCGCTGGTCTATGCCGCGATCAAGGAGATCGTGCGCGAGGCCGAGGATTCCAAGTTCCAGGACATCATGAACCGCATCACCAAGCGGCAGCTGCGCACGGTCGATGTTCTCTATGGCTCCGAGGACAATCTGGAAGGCGCCCGCGCCTTTGCCGAGAAACGCGACCCGGTCTGGAAAGGGAAGTAGCGGCACACGAACTGGCCTGACGTCGCTCAGGCCTTTTCGAACAGCGCGATATAGGCGGTGTCGCCCTTGTTGGGGCCTGAGGCGAGGTCGCCGTAGATGCGGACCGGGGTCAGGGTCAGATGTTCCATCCGGCCCTCGGCCTGCAGATTGTCGAAGGCGGTTGCGAATCCCAGCGCCTCGAAGTGTTTGGCGTTGATCGACAGGGCGAATTGCGCCCCGGGCCGGGCCACCCGCAGCAGGGCGGGCAGAACCTCGGGGTCCAGATGGCCGTGGGTGAAGGTGCCCGACGATACGATGCCCGAATAGCTGTCACGTGGAACCGGGATGCCCTCATTCAGGTCAGCCTCGATCGCGTCGCGGTAGATGTCCTTGCGCATTGCCTTGTCTAGCATCTCGGCGCTGATGTCGGTGGCGTCGATCGGCCCCACGCCCAGATCGGCCAGAACCGCGCCGCACAGGCCGGTTCCCGCGCCCACATCCAGCACCGGGCCCTGTCCCCCGGCGCCGACAAAGGCGCGGGCGGTGTGGATATGCAGCTGGTAATCCTCGCGCGCGGCGAATCCGCGATCGTAATCTCCCGCCCATTCGGCATAGAGCCGTTTGTTGTCTGCCGGAGTTCTCAGCGCATAGGCCGCGTGCAGGCTGGGTTTGTCATCACTCATCACACCATGAAGGCGCAGGCGGAGATTCGAATCAAGTGCGTCCATCCGGCGCTTGCATCCCGCCCGCGGCGCGATCAACAAGGGGCCATGACTGGAACGCTTTTTTCATTCGGGCACGGCTATACCGCGCGCGCGCTGTCGCGCTGGCTGGCCCCCAAGGGTTGGCGCATCGTCGGAACCACCCGCGATGCCGCCGAGAAAGACGCCATCCGCGCCACCGGGGCCGAACCGCTGGTCTGGCCGGGCGAGGACCCCGATCTGAACGGGGTCACGCATCTGTTGATTTCGACCGCGCCCACGGCCAAGGGAGATCCGGTTCTGGTCGCCCTGCGGGATGAGCTCGCCGCCCGCGCCGGGCGGTTCGACTGGGTCGGGTACCTGTCGACCACCGCCGTCTATGGCGACCACCAGGGCGGTTGGGTCGATGAGTCCACGCCGGCGACCCCGACGGCCGAGCGCGGGCGCTGGCGGTTGCAGGCCGAGCAGGACTGGGCCGCAATTCCCGGCCTGCCGCTGCACATCTTTCGCCTTGCGGGCATCTACGGGCCGGGGCGGGGGCCGTTCTCCAAGCTGAAGAAAGGCGGGCTGCGGCGGATCATCAAGCCGGGGCAGGTGTTTTCGCGCATTCATGTCGAGGACATCGCACAGGTGCTCGAGGCGTCGATGCTCCGTCCCGATCCGGGCGCGATCTACAATGTCTGCGATGACGAACCGGTGCCGCCGCAGGACGTGATCGGCTATGCCGCGCAGCTTCAGGGCCTGCCGCTGCCGCCTGCGGTGGATTTCGATACGGCCGACCTGACGCCGATGGCCCGCAGCTTCTACAACGAGAACAAGCGCGTTCGGAACGACCGGATCAAGACCGATCTGGGCGTGAAGCTGAAATACCCCAACTATCGCGTGGGCCTTGAGGCGCTGCACGCGGATCAGGCGTTGAACGGCGACTGATCAGGCCACATCCGCCAGGATCATGTCGGCGGCCTTTTCCGCGATCATGATCGTGGGCGCGTTGGTGTTGCC
The DNA here is from genome assembly GCF_059613045.1 of Ruegeria sp. BHSC037. Classification (NCBI taxonomy): domain Bacteria; kingdom Pseudomonadati; phylum Pseudomonadota; class Alphaproteobacteria; order Rhodobacterales; family Roseobacteraceae; genus Ruegeria; species Ruegeria sp. BHSC037. The sequence goes on along the minus strand of NZ_JBXWRT010000008.1, from coordinate 4,458 downwards.
TGAAACCAGCGTCGGCATGACCGAAGCATCGACCACCCGTAGCCCCTGCATCCCGCGCACCCGCAGCTGTGGATCGACCACCGCCATGTCGTCCACTCCCATCTTGCAGGTGCCCACGGGGTGATAGATCGTATCGGCCCGCGCGCGGATATGGCGCTCCCAATCCGTGTCGGTCCGGGCGGTGTCGGTGCCGAACATTTCCTTGTGGCGGTATTCGGCAAGGGCCGGAGCCTCGAGGATTTCGCGCGTCATCCGCGCGCCCTTGATCATTGTGTCCAGATCGCGCGGGTCGGACAGATAGGCCGGGTCGATCGCCGGGGCGGCAAAGGGGTCGGCGCTGTGCAGCGAGACGGTGCCGCGGCTTTCGGGGCGCAGCTTGCAGATATGGCAGCTGAACCCATAGCCCAGATGCAGCTTGCGCGCGTGGTCGTCCACCAGCGCGATGGTGAAATGCAGCTGGATGTCGGGGCGGTCCAGATCGGGAGAGGTCTTCAGAAAGGCGGCGCCTTCCGCAAAGGGGGTGGCAGCCATCGACACCCCGCTCTTGCGCCACCGCATGAGATGTTTGATCAGCCCCACCGTACCGGCGGCGCCGATGCCGAAATTGTCTGTGTCCTTTGTCTTGTAGGCCAGGATGAAATCCAGGTGATCCTGCAGGTTCTTGCCCACGCCTGGCAACGCGTGGCGGACGGCAATGCCATGCGGGGTCAGGTCCTCGGGGTCGCCGATGCCCGACAGCTGCAGCAGTTGCGGCGATTTCAGCGCGCCCGAGCAAACCAGAACCTCGCGCGTGGCGGTGACGGTGAGGTCGGCGCCCTTACTGCCCTGGCGATAGATCACGCCCGTGGCGCGGTGGCCGTCAAAGGTGATCTCGCGCGCCTGCGCCCCGGTGATGACCGTCAGGTTCGGCCGGTCCATGACTGGAAACAGATAGGCCGCGGCGGCCGAGCACCGCTCGCCGTTTTTGTCGGGGTCATGGAACTGGGTGACTTGGTACAGCCCCGCGCCTTCGTTGTCGCCGCGATTGAAATCGTCGGTCACCTTGTGTTGCAACTGGGCGGCGGCCTCGACGAAGGCGCGCGTGATCGGGCGTTCTTCTTTCTGGTCGGACACCTGAAGCGGGCCGTCGGCGCCATGCAGGTCATCCGCGCCGCGTTCGTTGTTCTCGGACCGTTTGAAATAGGGCAGGACGCTGTCCCAGTCCCAGCCCTCGCAGCCCAGATCGGCCCAGCCGTCATAATCCTGCCGTTGCCCGCGCACATAGAGCATCGCGTTGATCGCGCTGGATCCGCCCAGGGCCCGGCCGCGCGGCTGATAGCCCTTGCGGCCGTCCAGCCCCGGTTGCGGCACCGTCTCGAAGGCCCAGTTGTTGATCCTGGGTCGCCCCGGCAGCATTGCGACCACCCCGGCGGGCATTCGGACCAGAATGCCGTTTCCGCCCCCGCCCGCCTCAAGCAGGCAGACCCGCGTGCCCGGATTGGCGCTCAGACGGTTGGCCAGCACACATCCCGCGGACCCTCCGCCGACGATGACGTAGTCGAATTGCATGGCGATCCTCCCCTGTGGCCCGCGCGGTGTCGCGCGTCACAGCCCGCAGTTTGAAGCACCGGCCGCAAAAGGCAATCTGGGCGTTGGGGAACGCCGCGTCATGTGGATGGGGATCGGTTTGAAGGAACCCGGCAGAGCCATAATCAATATCTATCAAATCAATCCGAAAACAAAATTTTTTCTCATGGCTGGGATTTGCTATGACTCGGGGTATTCCAGCGGACTGCGGTCCGCCCCTTTTTGACGTGCCATTCGCACGGTTGCCTCGCAAACAGACTGACACCAGCCAGGATCGGAGATTGAGATGGACGGAAGCGACACCCCCAACACGGGCAAATGCCCCATCATGCACGGCGCCGGAACCCGATCGAACCGGGACTGGTGGCCCAACCAGCTGAACCTGTCGATCCTGCATCAGCACCAGCCGGCCAGCAATCCTCTGGGCGCCGATTTCAACTATGCTGACGCGTTCAAGAAGCTGGATTACCAGGCGCTCAAGCAGGATCTGTATGATCTGATGACGGATTCGCAGGATTGGTGGCCGGCGGACTATGGCCACTACGGCGGACTGTTCATCCGCATGGCCTGGCACAGCGCCGGAACCTATCGCACCGCGGATGGTCGGGGCGGGTCCTCGACCGGTTCCCAGCGGTTCGCGCCGCTCAACAGCTGGCCCGACAACGGCAACCTGGACAAGGCGCGCCGCTTGCTGTGGCCGATCAAGCAGAAATACGGCAACCAGATTTCCTGGGCCGACCTGATGATTCTGGCCGGCAACTGCGCCATCGAATCGATGGGCGGCAAGACCTTCGGCTTTGCCGGCGGCCGCGAGGATATCTGGGCGCCCGAGGAAGACATCTATTGGGGCCCCGAGGCCGAATGGCTGGCCACCAGCGATACCGAAGGCAGCCGTTATACCGGCGACCGCGAGCTGGAAAACCCGCTGGCCGCAGTGCAGATGGGCCTGATCTACGTGAACCCCGAAGGCCCCGACGGCAAGCCGGACCCGGTGGCCTCGGGCCGTGACATCCGCGAGACTTTCGCGCGGATGGCGATGAACGACGAGGAAACGGTGGCGCTGACCGCGGGCGGCCATACCTTCGGCAAGATGCACGGCGCGGGCGATCCCAGCCATGTGGGCCCCGAGCCCGAAGCCGCCCCGATCGAGGCGATGGGGTTCGGCTGGCTGTCCACCTTCGGCAAGGGCAAAGGGCGCGACACCATCACCAGCGGGCTGGAAGGTGCCTGGACCGCGAACCCGATCCGGTGGGACAACGGCTATTTCGACGTGCTGTTCAAATATGATTGGGAACTGGTCAAAAGCCCGGCCGGGGCTTGGGTCTGGACACCCAAGGACATCCAGCCCGAGGACATGGCTCCCGATCCGGAAGACCCGTCGAAGCGGGTTCCGATCTTCATGTCGACCGCCGACATGGCGATGCGGATGGATCCGATCTATGGCCCGATCTCGAAGCGGTTCCACGAGAACCCCGAAGAATTCGCCGATGCCTTCGCGCGCGCCTGGTTCAAGCTGACCCACCGCGACATGGGCCCCAAGATCCGGTATATCGGCCCCGAGGCGCCGGACGAGGAGCTGATCTGGCAGGACAACGTGCCGCCGGTGGATCATGACCTGATCGACGCGGAGGATATCGCCGATCTCAAGGCCCGGATTCTGGACAGCGGCTTGTCGATCCCACAGCTGGTCTCGACCGCTTGGGCGTCGGCCTCGACTTTCCGCGGCTCTGACAAGCGCGGAGGCGCCAACGGTGCGCGGATCCGGCTGGCCCCGCAGAAGGACTGGGCCGTGAACGAGCCGGAAAAGCTGTCCCAGGTGCTCTCGGTCCTCGAAGGCATCCAGGCAGCGTTCAACGCGGCGCAAAGCGGAAACAAGAAAGTGTCGCTGGCCGATCTGATCGTTCTGGGCGGGGCCGCCGCCGTCGAACAGGCCGCCGCTGCCGCCGGGCACAAGGTCGAGGTCCCCTTCGCACCGGGCCGCACGGACGCATCGCAGGAGCAGACGGATGTCGAATCCTTCTCGGTGCTCGAACCCATGGTCGACGGGTTCCGCAACTATCAGCGCCAGGAATACAGCGTCTCGCCCGAGGACCTGCTGGTGGACAAGGCCCAGCTTTTGACCCTGTCGGCGCCCGAGATGACCGTTCTGGTCGCCGGGCTGCGGGTTCTGGGTGCAAACCACGGCGGATCGACGCATGGCGTGTTCACCGACCGGGTCGGAGCGCTGAGCACCGATTTCTTCACCAACCTGCTGGATATGGGAATCGAGTGGAAACCTGCGGAGGACCAGCCGGGCGTGTATGAAGGCCGCGACCGGGCCACGGGCGACGTGAGATGGACTGGCACGCGCGTCGATCTGGTGTTCGGCTCGAATTCGCAACTGAGGGCGATTTCCGAGGTTTACGGGCAGGCGGATGCGGACGGCAAGTTCGTGTCTGACTTCGTCGCCGCCTGGACCAAGGTGATGAACGCGGACCGGTTCGACCTGGTCTGAGCCGCAGGTTCGCTGACCCATGGAGGCCGCCCCGATATTGATTGGGGCGGCCTTTTGTATTGCTGCGAATGCTCCGACCCATGTCCCGACAGCGGATTCCCACTGCGATTCCGCGCTGCGGCATCATTTGCGAAAGTTTCTCGGGGCGAAACGGGCGTACGGTTGGATGAAAGCTGCATGATGAAGTCGTTAATTAAATGTAATTTAATAGGAAAATCGTCATCTGAGAAAAAAATGGAAGTTTTTTGAAAATGGGTCTTGCAGGTCCCGGACCTAATCCGTAAATACCCCTTCACCGGCGCTGGTGAGGTGTTGGTGACGGGCTGGAGAGGCGGCCTGACGGACTGGAAAGACGGTTGTGACGCTCAGGAGAGACTGGGGCATCTTGAGGATTTGTT